>JBKJPO010000163.1:0-3979 GCA_046595095.1 Chitinophagaceae bacterium | reverse complement strand
TATTTCATCAGGGGTTTAGGACAGGTAACATCATTAAGAGATATAGAAAATATCGTTGTAAAAAATGTGTCTAACACTCCTGTTTTAGTTCGTGATGTAGCAACAGTGCAATATGGTACAGCAACACGATACGGTGCAGTAACTAATAACGGTAAGGGCGAAGTGGTGGCAGGTGTAGTCTTAATGTTAAAAGGAGAAAACTTTAATGAAGTTATTAAGAAGGTTAAAGAAAGAATGGTGCAGATACAAAAATCATTGCCCGAGGGTGTAGTGATAGAACCGTTTATTGACAGAACCGAATTAGTAGGCAGGGCAATAGGAACTGTAAAGACAAATCTTATTGAAGGTGCACTGATAGTAATATTTATATTAGTTCTTTTTCTTGGAAATCTTCGGGCAGGATTAATCGTTGCTTCGGTTATTCCGCTTGCTATGCTCTTTGCTGTTTCAATGATGAAACTCTTTGGTGTATCCGGCAACTTGATGAGTTTAGGGGCAATTGATTTTGGTTTGATTGTAGATGGAGCAGTGATAATTGTAGAAGCAACATTACATCACCTCTATAACAGAAAGGACAAGAAAGTTTTATCAAAAGAGGAAATGAATGATGAAGTATATCAACCCGCTTCCAAAATAAGAACATCAGCAGCCTTTGGGGAAATTATCATCTTGATTGTGTATTTACCCATCCTTGCATTGGTTGGCATTGAAGGAAAAATGTTTCGCCCAATGGCGCAAACAGTTGCTTTCGCCATCTTAGGCGCTTTCATTCTTTCGCTTACCTATGTGCCCATGATTAGTGCTTTGTTTTTAAGCAAAAAGACAGCACATAAAAGAAATATTTCAGACCACATTATGGACAGGCTTTACCGTTTTTATTTGCCTGTGCTAAACGGGGCGTTTAAAATCAAAAAACTGATAGTTGTTATTTCCATTGCCATTGTTGTGATTACCTATTTCATATTCAATAGCCTGGGCGGTGAGTTTATTCCAACTCTTGAAGAAGGTGACTTTGCTGTAGAAGTTCGCTTAGCACAGGGAACTTCATTATCACAAAGCATAGAAATTTATAGTAAGGCAGAAAAAATACTAAGACAAAGAATACCGGAAATAAAACAGGCAATTACCAGGATTGGAACGGCTGAAATTCCGACTGACCCAATGCCTATTGAAGGAGGCGATATGATGCTTGCAATGAAACCAAAAGACCAGTGGACAACAGCAGAAACACAAGCCGAAATGATAGAAAAAATTGAAGAAGCATTGGCTGTTATTCCGGGATTGGCAGGTGAAGTTTCACAGCCTATGCAAATGCGCTTTAATGAATTAATATCCGGTGTAAAGCAGGATGTTGCCATCAAAATATTTGGTGACAACATTGATGAACTGGTTAGCCAGTCAAATAAGGTAGCAGCAATAATTAGCAAAGCTGATGGTGTAACAGAACCTTATGTTGAAAAGGTAAGTGGACTTCCGCAAATTCTTGTTGAATATAATCGTGAAAAGATTGCTCAATATGGTCTGAGTATTTCTGACGTAAACATGATATTGAAAACGGCTTACGCAGGTAATGTAGCAGGAGTTGTATTTGAAGGAGAAAAGCGTTTTGATATGGTGATACGTTTGCAAAAGGAATTACGTCACGACATGAGTGACATTGAAAATTTATATGTGCCTTTACCTAATGGTAGTAAAGTTCCATTAAGTGAAGTAGCCACAGTGACACTCAAAAATGCACCTTCACAGGTTTCAAGAGAAGATGGCAAGAGAAGAATATTTGTAGGCTTTAATGTAAGAGGCAGAGACGTAGAAAGTGTGGTGAAAGAAATACAAAGTTTATTGGCTCAAAAATTAAAACTACCATCCGGCTATTATACAACATACGGTGGTCAGTTTGAAAATCTCCAGGCAGCAAAACAAAGATTATCTATTGCAGTGCCCGTAGCACTTCTGCTCATAATCGTTTTACTTTATTTCACCTTTAATTCCATTAAACAAAGCCTGCTGATTTTTACTGCTATTCCGTTAGCTGCCATAGGTGGAGTATTTGCTTTGCTTATTCGAGGAATGCCTTTTAGCATATCAGCCGGTATTGGTTTTATTGCACTCTTTGGTGTAGCTGTATTAAATGGAATAGTCCTCATAAGTCAATTCAATTTTCTAAAACAGGAAGGCATCACAGATATATATGAACGGGTAAGACAAGGAACATTAGTAAGATTAAGACCCGTTATACTTACAGCATCTGTTGCTTCACTTGGCTTTCTGCCAATGGCTCTTTCTACATCAGCGGGAGCGGAAGTGCAAAAACCATTAGCCACAGTGGTAATTGGGGGATTAATAACAGCAACTATACTCACTTTAATTGTTCTGCCTGTATTGTACATTTTATTTTCAGGGGAAGGAAAAAAACTAAAAATGAAAACAACAACTGTAACAACCCTTGTTATATTTTTTATAACAGCAGCTTCTTTTTTTACAAATAGAAGTTATGCACAAACAAAACCAATCACTTTACAAAATGCTGTAAATACTGCTTTGCAAAATAACCTGCAATTGAAAAGTGCTAATCTTTCTGTTCAACAGCAATCAGCATTACAGCGTACAGCATTTGATGTTCCGAGAACCGAAATCACTATGCAACAGGATGCAGCAGATGGAGGCAGCCAGGGAAACAGCATCGGCATTGTACAACCATTTGCTTTACCAATAGTGTATAAGAACCAGGCTAATCTTTTACAACAACAAGCCCTGCTAACACAGAAAGAAAGAAACATCGTCATATTTGATATTACAAGACAGGTACGTTTAGCCTATATCAATTTTCAATTTAGTTATGAAAGAATAAGATTGCTTAATTCATTAGACAGCATTTACAGAAAATTTAAAGAAAGAGCAGAATTAAGGCAACAGGTAGGCGAGACATCAAACCTCGAAAAGTATGCAGCACAAAATAAATTTTATGAAATACAATTGCTGATAAAGCAGGCAAAGATTGATGTGCGTACAAATGAATTGCGCTTACAACAATTACTGAATACCAAAGAAACCTTACAACCAGTAGATACAACGATTATAAAAGTTCCACTTGATTTTACATTTGATACAACTCTATCAAGCCATCCGCAAACAGCTTTTTATCAGCAGCAATTAAATGTCGCAAATGCAGAACTGCAATTAGAGAAAAGCAAGAGACTGCCGGACTTTAACGTAGGCTACTTTCATCAGTTTTTAATAAAGGGATTTGACCCTGCAAAAATTAATAGGGAGTACACACCAAATACAAGAATTGGTGGTTTTCAAATTGGAACAACTATTCCGCTTTTTTTTGGAGCACAACGGGCAAAAATAAATGCAGCTAAAATAAATACAACTCTTGTACAGGCTCAGGCACAAGCTGCAAAGGCAGGATTGCAAACGCAATATTTTACTCAATACAACGAATACTTAAAACAAAAAGAAGGCTTGGATTATTATGAAACCATTGGTTTAAAACAGGCAGATGCAATTATCAGGATTTCTCAAATAAGTTACAAGCTGGGCGAGATTGGATACATGGAATACATTCAAAATCTCACAATGGCTTTTGATACGAAACTTAAATATTTAGAAGCACTCAATTTATATAATCAGGCAATTATTGAATTAAACTACGTAAATGGAAAACAATAAAATGAAACGATTAATAATAAATACTCTAACCACATTTTTACTTTTAGCAATGATGATTTCTTATTCATCTTGTGGTAACTCAAAAACTAAGGTGGAAGAAACAGAAACAAAAACTGATACTACCAAAAAAGAGGAAGGTGATGCAGAAGTAACAGCCGAACAAATGAAAGCTGTAGGTATTGAGATTGGTGTAATAGAGCAACAAAACTTAACTAGCGTGGTAAAGGCAAGCGGACAACTTACAGTGCCACCACAGAACAAAGCTGTAGTAAATGCTCTGGTAGGTGGTGTGATAAGAAGAATAAAT
>JBKJPO010000537.1:0-4848 GCA_046595095.1 Chitinophagaceae bacterium | reverse complement strand
ATGAAAATTTCATGCTTCCTTTAAGTCATGACGAAGTAGTGCATGGAAAATCACCCATGATCAATAAAATGCCGGGAGATGACTGGCAGAAATTTGCAAACCTCAGGCTTCTCTATACTTATATGTTTACGCATCCCGGTGCTAAATTACTTTTCATGGGAAATGAATTTGGTCAAACATCGGAATGGAATTATCGAAGTGAATTAGATTGGGAATTACTTCAATTCGACTCTCACAAAAAATTACAACAATGTGTAAAAGCGCTCAATCATCTCTACCGCGATGAACCTGCGCTCCATGAAAACCAGTTTGACCATAGTGGTTTTGAATGGATCGATCTTGATCATCGCCAGGAAAGTGTTGTAGTTTATCGCAGGAAAGGGAAGAAAGAAAAAAATGATCTCTTAATAATTCTCAATCTTACACCGGTTGTCAGGAGAAACTGGAAAGTGTACGCGGAAGGAAAGAAATCCTGGACAGAGGTGTTTAATAGCAATGATGAAGCATTTTGGGGTACGGGTGATGTTTTTAATCCTGAGCCTGAAGTGATTCTCGTAGACAAAAAGACAAAACGCTACGAAATAAACGTCCACCTTCCTGCGTTAGGAGCTATAATACTCAGGTAACCGGTATATTTAAATGCGACAGTTCAAATTCAGATCTATGTGACCTTTTGTATTAGTAAGAAAGAATAAGCAAACTAATCTACTCAATCAACTAAATCAGTGGTCGTCATAGACCAGCAAGTTCCAAACTCCGCTTACTTATCCTCTTGTATGCAATATCTTCCACCAAAGGATCTGGTAATAGGATCAATGACACACCTTCTTTTTTCCACCAATCTGAGTTGATCAATTTTCCGGCATGGATTGTTGCTATCACCCAGCTTCGGCCGTATTCCTGGTGCGATTCTTCTATGAATTCCAGGTCTCCACGATTTATCTTTTCTTCATCATCGAAGCTCAAAAATACTTTCAGGTAATAATCATGTGATATAGTGGTGTTCTCATGCCGGTAGATTTTTTTATACTCATAACGGTAGTCATAACGAAGTGCGGAAATATCACTCAATACTGCAGATGCGGTAGGGAATGCACCAGCTCCTTTACCTTTAAAAAAATGTTTATCGGCAAAGCTGCTTTCTGTAATCACAGCATTGTATACATCAGAAACATGGTACAACTCATCACTTCTTTCAACAAACTGTGGGAGAACAAATGCAGACAATTTATCTCCGGATAATTTTTGTGCCTGGGCAACAAGTTTTATCCTGAAGCTTTTTTGCGAGGCTACCAGGGAATCTATGTTTGAGATGTTGGTGATCCCATTATAAATCAAATTTCCCGGATGGATGATGGTGCCATAAGCATGTGCCAGTAATATTGAGAGTTTGTTTGCAGCATCAGCACCGCCGGTGTCAAGAGTAGGATCAGTTTCTGCAAACCCCAGTTGCTGGGCTTGTAACAATGCTTCCGAAAAGCTCGTTCCCTCTTCAGACATTTTAGATAAAATAAAATTTGTTGAACCATTGATGATGCCTCGAAATGCCTGCAACAAATCATTATCATAATATTCTTCGAGGTTACGGATAATGGGCATGCTGGCACAACATGAAGCTTCATACAAAAACGGTATTTGATATCTTTCCTGGAGTGCAAGCAAAGCTGAGAAATTATCAGCGATCATCTTCTTATTTGCACTTACAACAGCTTTCCCGTTTGATAAAGCCTGCTTTACGATCTCAAATGCAGCTACAGGATCATCAATAAGTTCTACAATGCAATTGATCTCCGAATCTTCAATTAATTCCAGTGGGTTGGTGGTAAAATTTTCACTGGGAATGCTCCTTGTTTTGGAGGAATCCCGGATGCAGATTTTTTTTATGGTTGAATCTAATGTGGTCGTGTGGTTTAATACATCATACAAACCTTTTCCAACAGTTCCGAAACCAAATAATCCGATAGTTAACTTTTTATTTGTAGGCATTCAATATTTTTTTAGTCTGTCATTAATTTATTTCTGCAAATTCTTTTTTAAGAGTTTTCACCGAATTTATTTTTTCAAATGCCTGGTCAAGGTCTGAGATGAGATCCTCAACTTCTTCAATCCCAACACTAAGGCGAATAAGGCTATCTGCTACACCCGCGGCTTTTCTTTTTTCCGCTGGTATAGATTTATGCGTCATTTCCGCAGGATGACAGAGCAGGCTCTTAACACCACCAAGACTTTCGGCGAGTTTAAAATATTTTGTGCTGCAAACAAATGTTGTTGCTGCCGCGGCATTATCTTCTTTGAGGGTAAAAGAAATAATTCCTCCAAAGCCTTTGCTTTGGCGCTTTGCAATATCATGGTTGTGATGTGTAGGCAATCCCGGGTAATATATTTTATCTACGAGCGGATGCTCTTGCAGGTAGCGTGCAATAACCTGTGCATTTGCGCAATGCTGACGAATTCGTACATGCAGTGTTTCCATTCCACGGATCACGAGCCAGCTATCGAATGGTGAAAGAATTGCCCCCGTTGCATTCTGGATAAATTTGATCTTGTCGCCGATCACCGGGTCGCTCGTTACAACCAGCCCTGCGATGAGGTCACTGTGGCCACCAAGATATTTTGTAGCACTGTGAATTACAATGTCAGCTCCCAGTAAAAGAGGTTGTTGTAAGGCCGGCGAAGCAAAAGTACTATCCACGCAAAGTAAACACCCATGCGCCCTGGCGATCTTTGCAATACCCGCGATATCACTGATCTTTAAAGTTGGATTGGTTGGAGTTTCAATCCAAATTAACTTCGTTTGTGGAGTAAGGTTATTGAATACATTTTCTGCAGAAGTCGTATCTACATAATTTACCTTGATTCCAAATTGCTCATACACATGAGTAAACAAACGATAGGCACCGCCATAAATATCATCAACAGCAAGGATCTCATCGCCGCTCTTCAATAATTTTACCACGGAATCAATCGCAGCAAGTCCGCTTCCGAAAGCGATGCCGGTACTTCCACTCTCTAACTTAGCAATAAGTGTTTCTAATGCAGATCGGGTAGGGTTGCCTGTCCTGGCATAATCATAACCTTTATTAATACCAGGAGCTTGCTGCACATACGTACTGGTTTGATAAATCGGGATACTGATTGCACCTGTTAATGGATCCGAAGGAATACTGTGAAGAAGCTCTGTTGCGTTACTCATGATAGTTTTTTACTTTTTGTGAATGATGTTATTCTACATCATCACCTACCAGGAACAATCACCGTGAGAACGTTTTATTTCCCCCGCTTAGGGGCAATAAAAAAGCTCTCCCGGTAAATCAGAAGAGCTTGTATCTAAAAAATTAAATATCGAAGCTTTGGTCTGACTTATCTTTCCCGACACATGTGCCAGGATGGATGCAGCACCTTTCCCGTAATAATTTGCGGAATGGTTGCTAAGACTTCAACGGGCCATATCCCTCTGTCTTTCTTGATAAGTGATTTGTAAGAACTGGTGCAAAGATATACACGGAATTTTTACAATTCCAAAATTATTTTTTAGAAATAATAATCTTATGCTGGGCAAATTTTAGATTAATACTCCCGCACCACCTCCACTTTTTTATAACTACGATTAAAAAGCATAACCAAACTTCCAAGTAAAGATAACCATAGCCCAATCCCAATGAAGCCCAGGACTAAACCCAGGTCAGGGTCGGAAGTATTTATGCCTGTCCAGTTGTTTTCGGGGTCGAGCTCATTGATTCCGATGATAAAAAATGCTACGATCATCAACAAAGAAATAAATGCGAGCCATTTGAACAAACCTGATATAACCCGTGGTAATGCATTTGTGAGAGATTGCACGAGTATGATGACTGCGCCAATCGGAATGAGTAAAAATATTATGACGAGAAAATAATTCTCTTCTTCTACATAGGATTGCAGTAACCGGTAAGCTGTCACACCGATACCTTTAGCATTTATCCATGGAAGAAAAAAGCCAATGCCAAGTAATAATGCGCCATAAAAGCCTGGGTTCTCATAGAATTGTTTTCTCCTTGGTGAATTGTCAACTTCAGTGAGGTAGCTCCTACTTTCAACGTTGGTACTTCTACTCAAAGGTGTGCTTGCCGGGGAAGGCTTAGCTACATTAGGTTTGCCAGGATCAACCACAGGTACAGTGCTACCACAAAATGTACAAAAACGACTGTCGTCGGGTATTCCTTTACCACAGGTAGAACAATAGATCATATGGTTAATGTTTAATGATTAATGTTGGAATTCAGTTATAAAGGATCAAAATACACAATTTTTCTCTTCTTAAGGATTGGGGATTTCATTTTTTAGTTTTGCGGTATTTTGGAGCCAAACTTGTACCCGGCTTATACTAATAACAAATGTTCGTTCGTTTCTTGTTAAGACACAAACCTTTTCGAAACAAAAATTGTTGTAGTTGGTAGAAGTGTTTGCAAAAGCTCTGATTTATACAATAAACCATTCATCATATATAATCAAAGCTTTTGTTAATAAAGAACAGGGCCGGAATTATTCAATGACATTTTATCTTAATTTTAGTCATGCATCAATCAATGGCATTTATTATGAGTAAAAAATTTATTCCGGTATGGTTAATACTGATAGGCGCGGGATTATTTCTGGCGATCAAGACAACGATGGGCAGGGGAGAAGATAATCCAAAATCAAAGTATGAAAAGATTTTGAGAAACATCGGAATCATCCTCGAAGAAGGCCACGTGAAACCTAAAAAAATTGATGATGTTTTTTCAAAACAGGTTTTTGAAAATTATCTTGAAGACCTGGATGGAGATAAAACAATTTTTCTTCAATTTGATATTGATGCCATAAAAAAAT
>JBKJPO010000118.1:0-3780 GCA_046595095.1 Chitinophagaceae bacterium | reverse complement strand
GGCAAGAATTATTTCTTGTGCATCTTTTCTAAGCAGTGGTTCACCACCGGTAAGCCTTATCTTAGTTACACCCAGGTCAACAAATATTTTTGCCAGAGCTTCAATCTCATCTGCACGCATCAATTTGGAAGCCGGCGTAAATTCATAATCTTCTTCAGGCATACAGTAAAAGCAACGAAGGTTACAATTATCCGTTAGCGATATCCTGAGATAATTATGAACACGGTTATATTTATCAATGATCATTTGTTCATTTAATTAGGTTTGTTTAAACGCCTTAAACGCATTAAACGTTTTAAACGTCCTCATGCCTCATACCTTCTGCCACCCTAAACACATGCAGCAGGTAAGGGAATAAAACATCCATTGTTTCTTCCACACCCCTGGTTGATCCGGGTAATGTGAGCACTAGTGTATTTTTAATAAAGCCTGCTATTCCACGTGATAACATAGCATAAGGAGTTCTTTGCTGACCATAATTTCTGGCGGCTTCCATGATGCCGGGAATTTCCCTGTCAAGCAGGGGTTTTATAGCATCAGGCGTAACATCTCTTAATGAAAGACCAGTACCGCCTGTAAAGAGAACAAGATTATACTCTTCATTACTCAGCTGTTTTACTTTAGCCTGTATCAAAGTAAATTCATCAGGAATAATTTCATAGCTCTCAGCTTTTATATTGTACTGTCGCAGTTTTTCAATTATCTTTTTACCGCTGCTATCCTGTTTTTTACCTGAAAAAACGCCATCCGAACAAACAATCACTGCTGTTCTTAAATTACCGGGCCATTGATCATTGAAATTAGTTTTACCACCTTTTTTACTTTCTAATCTTATCGTAGATATTTCCACTTTTTTATCCAATGGTTTTAGCATGTCATAGATTGTGAGGGCAGTAATAGCAGCACCATGCATTGCTTCTACTTCCACTCCTGTTTTATAAATGCTATGAACTTCTACAGTCACCATGATCTGTAATTCAATCAAGTCAAATTTGATAGCAGCAAATTCAATAGGAATTGGGTGGCAATCAGGAATTACATCGCTGGTTTTTTTTATTGCCAATAATCCGGCTGCTCTTGAAAATTCAAATACATCTCCCTTTGGTACTTCATTATTTTTAATGGCATCAATAGTTTCTTGCTTTGAAACCTTGACAATTGCAGACGCTATTGCTTGTCTTAGTGTGCTTGTTTTATGTGTTATATTAACCATTTCTTATTTATTCTCTTTCCAATGATGAGTTTTATCCTCGAATAATTCCTTACCCCAAATGGGTAACCCGGCTTTTAATTTTTCTACAGTTTCTTCACATGCATCAATAGCATTCTTCCGATGCGGAGATGATGTAAAAATAAATAATGAGATTTCTCCTGCTGCAACATTACCAAGCGAATGATAAACATGCATGCAGGTTAATTCGTATTTCAAAAAAATATCTTCCCGTATTTCATGCATTTTTTCCAATGCCATTTCTTCATACGTCGTATATTCTATTGATGATACTTTTTTGTTATCGATTACATCAGCTCTAACCTGTCCCAGGAAAATACTATGCCCACCAATATTAGTCAGGGTACTATGTTTTTGAATACTGTCAGCAATAAACGATGCAGAAATTGCACCCTGTACAAATATATTTTTTAATATTTTTTCTTGCATAATCATTATGCCTTGCGTAGCTTTTTCCAATTTTCAATACCTCCCTGCAGGCTGTAAATCTTTTTTGTTTTTCCAAAAATACCAGATAATCGGATAGCAGCTTGTTGACTGCGTTTACCCGACTGGCAAAATACAACAACCGTATCAGCCTTTATGCCTGGCATGAGTCCCGCTATTTGTTTTAGTGGAATTTTTTGATGATAAAATTCATTGACTTCAGGCATCTCATCTAACTCACGTACATCTATCACATCCATGGTTTTCTTTTCCAACATGTCATCAAATGCACTACCATCAATTTCGCAGAACAAAGTTGATGATGAACAGGGGCATTCATAATTCATTTGCCTGAAGAGCATTTCGTTTGCCGGTATCAGCGACCGGGTCTCTGCTCTTGAAATTAATTCTATTTCATAAACATGGTTATTCAAAGTATTATAAGTTAAAAGCCGGTTGATGAGTGGGGAACCGATACCTGTAATTAATTTGATTGTCTCATTTGCCAGCATCGCGCCGATGATACCGGGCAACACACCGAGAACTCCGCCTTCTGCACAGTTCAAAACCTCATCCTCTTTTGGTGGTTGTGGAAATATATCCCGATAATTTACTGTCTTATCATTACTGTTTTTACGATAGTTAAAAATAGCGACCTGCCCTTCAAACTGTGAAATGGCGCCGTACACAAGAGGTTTATCAAGTAATATACAAGCGTCATTGATCATATAACGGGAAGAAAAATTATCAGTGCCATCAATAATAATATCAAATGGTCGGATAATCTCTAATGCATTTTCAACAGTTAGCCGCTGATTAAAAGGAATAATATTTATGTCAGGATTTAATCGTTGCAAAATAGCAGTAGCTCTCTCCACTTTAGGCAATCCGATATCATTGACTGAATATAATACCTGCCGGTGAAGATTAGTAAGATTTACAATATCGTGATCTGCTATACCAATTGTACCTATGCCCGCTGCTGTAAGGTATAGAAGAACAGGGCAGCCCAGGCCACCGGCACCAATCACCAATACACTGGCCTGCAGTAGTTTTTCCTGACCCGATTCGCCAAACTCTTTTAATAACATTTGGCGTTGATATCTTTCGTATGAAATATCTTTTTTCATTTTTCATCCTCCGGAGAAAGGCGGTAGTAAAGCTATTGTACTTCCTTCTTTTAAAATAGTGTTCTCTGTAACTGTTTGTTTATCAACGGCCATTATATACTTAGCATCAGCCAGGGCAGGGTATAATTTATTCAATTCAATCACAAGGCTATTTGTATCAGCAATATTAGTGAGGGTAAACGCGCTGGTATTTATTATGTCGGTAAGCTGGCCAAATATGATAATTCGTATATGCAAATCTA
Source organism: Chitinophagaceae bacterium (assembly GCA_046595095.1). Taxonomy (GTDB): domain Bacteria; phylum Bacteroidota; class Bacteroidia; order Chitinophagales; family Chitinophagaceae; genus Ginsengibacter. The sequence continues at coordinate 751 of JBKJPO010000118.1, read as the reverse complement.
CACGAATGTATTACTTGGTTGTCATATTCTAAGCATGTAGAGCTGTAATCGTTTTCTCATCTTTATTTAAGACCGGCTTTCTTTTTAACGGCGACAATATTCACCTTTTATTAAGTCATGTCTAAAATTATTAATCATAAGAATACCATAAATCTTCCTGAATCCTGTAAATCCTGAGTAACTTAGCCCACTCAAAATATAAAAGATGAAAAATTTAATCTTGTTCATGATCTTTATTTTAATGCTTGTCGTTGTTCAATTTGCCCAGGCCCAGGTTTCTGCTGATGAAATAGTTGATAAACATATCAAGGCCAGGGGAGGCGAAGTCAATATCACCGCAATAAAATCTGTGGTAATGGAAGGCATGCGTCAGGTAATGGGAAATGATGTTGAATTTACTATCACTAAAGTGCAGGGAAAATTGCTGAGAAACGATTTTATATTCGCAGGTAATCCTGGTTACACTATACTCACAGAGAATGCGGGTTGGCAGTTTATCCCCATGCGCTCTACCTCCGCTGAAGCTATGCCCGATGAGCGGGTTAAATCGATGCAGCCTGAACTTGATATAGCAGGACCTTTTATTGATTATAGAAACAAAGGCCATAAAATTATTTCAGAAGGGAAAGAAGCCGTTAATGGCAAAGATGCTTTTAAATTAAAAGTAACGTTGAATACAGGAAAGGAAATGACTTATTTTATTGACATGCAAACATATCTTATACTGCGTACATCACAGTTGATACCAGGA
>JBKJPO010000073.1:0-4260 GCA_046595095.1 Chitinophagaceae bacterium | reverse complement strand
CATTTCATCCTTAGATTGCGCTTTACCGTCCAGGATAAATAGTCCGCCAGTGAATATGACAAATAATAAAAACTTCTTCATGGAAAATATTTTTCCGAAGATAAATTTTTTAATAAGACATTGAATACGTTAATGCTTGTGATGCGGGGAACTACATGTTTTGCTTCTGTGGCAATATTGATAGTTAAGAAAGTGAGCTGTTATGATGAGTATTATTGCAAATGCAAGAAACAGGTATTCTACTTGGGGAGTAAATTGTTTTCCAACAAGAAATATGAATCCCGTAAAAAACAGGAAAAAAGGATTTAGATTATGATGATGCCGTACATAGCCATGCACAAGTGCATAGCAACCAATAAAAAATGCGATTGCAATCATAGTCCATTCAAAGAAGCTATTATGAATGATATTTATGCCGAAGACTGGCAATGAACTGAGCAAAACCGGTAGTAAGGCACAATGAATGGCACAGGCAACCGAGCTGCCAATTCCCATGATATCCCAATTGAGCCTCAAGTGAAAAAATTTAAGATGAAGGACAAAAATAAAGTAATTTTGCAACATGGTTGCATGATAAACTTTTGAATAGTGATTTAACTCATTATTTGCTGGTAGATTTGCATCTGAAAATATAAGCTATGAAGAGAAAGGGTTGGGTTTACATAGGATTATTTGTACTGTTGATTTTGGGATTCTGGGGAGTATTAAGATTGGTAATCCCTGATTTTGGTACAGTTAAACTCCCGGTGTTAAATAATGTAAAGGAATTCTCTTTTACAGATGAAAGAGGCCAGGCGATTACCGACCGCAATCTTGAGGGCAAAGTTTACGTTGCAGAATATTTCTTCACTACTTGCACCGGGATCTGTCCCAAAATGAACCTGAATATGAAGTTGGTCTTTGATAAATTCGGGGACCAAAACAATTTTGCCATTCTATCTCATACGAGCATGCCTGAGGTAGATTCAGTTCCCAAAATGAAGGCTTATAAAGCAAAGTTACTTGGGGCTGATAGTTTGAAAGCGGGTAATTGGCATTTTCTTACTGGCCACAAAGATTCACTTTACCGGATGGCGCGTGAAAGTTACCTGCTTGATGATGAAAAGAATAAAAGTTATAACATCAATGACCAGTTTATTCATACCCAGTTCTTTTGCCTGGTGGATAAGAATCACCGGGTACGCGGCATTTATGATGGACTTAAAGAACAGGAAATTCAAAAACTGCTAACTGATGTAGCAAGCCTGATTAAAGAGCCGGAAGAAAAAGGGAAAGTCAATAATTCTAACTTCAACAATAACCCTGACTGATGATTCAAGACCAGGTGCCAGGCATATTAAAAAGAAACCAGCTCTCCCTCACTGATGGCAGGCGAAAGATCCTGGAATTATTCCTTCAGAGTAATGGAGCACTTGAACATGCAGATATAGAAAAGAATACCGGCTCTTCTCTCGACAGGGTAACGGTATACCGTACACTCCAAAGTTTTGTTGAAAAAGGGATTATCCACCATATCCCAACTTCCGATAATTCGATAAAATATGCGCTTTGCAAAGACAAGTGCGAGGAGGGGCACCACCATGATAACCATGTTCATTTCATTTGCAATTCCTGTGCAAAGACGATCTGTCTTGATGACGTTATAATTCCCAATGTGAAGCTACCAAAGGGTTTTACTCCCGACAAATCTGAGATGATGGTACATGGGGTTTGTGGCGAATGTAAGGCTTAACCAGGTAATTAATTATGTCAACCAGATAAATCTGTGGCTAAAGCTTCCCCATTTCAGCATCTACAAATTCCATCAAGCCTTTAATATTTCCTGGAGAAAAATCAAATCGCAATCCGGCGGCTTCAAATAATTGAGGAAGCGTTTTTGTTCCACCAAGGCTCAGTGCCTTTACATAATTATCCAACGCAGCCTCTGGATTATTTTTATACTGCATCCACATTCCTATCGCACCGAGCTGTGCGATTCCATATTCGATGTAATAAAACGGCACTTCAAACAAATGCAACTGGCGCTGCCAGGAATTGCTTCGGTAATTTTCCAGGCCAGTATAATCAATAACGTTGTCGGTGAATTCTCCAACTGTTTCCACCCACTTTGCAGTGCGCTCTTCAAGGCTATGGCTTGGGTTTTCGTATACCCAATGCTGAAACTTATCGATTATTGCTATCCAGGGAAAAATGCTTATTGTTCTTTCAAGCTGGTGCTCTTTTGCTCTTTTAAGTTCTTCCTTATCATCAAAAAATACTGCCCAATGGTCCATGCTGAATAATTCCATCGCCATGCTTGCTACTTCAGCAATCTCCATCGGATATTCTTTGAAAGCACTAAGCTCAAGCGGGTGTGCCAGGAAGGAATGAACAGCATGTCCACCTTCATGAACCATGGTGGTTACATCATGCATCTGGCCTGCTGCATTCATAAATATAAAGGGGGCGCCACTTTCAGCGAGTGGGCAATTATAACCTCCCGGAGCTTTTCCCTTCCTGCTATCAAGGTCGAGATGATTCATCGCCTGCATTTTCTTCAAACAATCGCCGAAGAAAGGACGCAATTGATTAAAACATTCAATTGATTTATTGATCAGCTCATCGCTGGTACTGAAAGGATTCAAAGGAGATATTCCCTCCGGCTCGGCCTCGAGATCCCATGGCCTGAGATCATCCAGTTTTAGTTTCTCTTTCTTCTTTCGGTAAATTTTATTCACCAACGGCATCACATGCAGTTTAACCGCCTCGTGAAACTGGTAACAATCTTCTTTGGTGTAATCAAATCGGCCAAGGTCTTTGAAACGATAGTCGCGGTAATTTTCAAAACCCGCATTCAAAGCTACCTGGTGGCGCTTTTCTATTAGTTGGTTGAATAAGTTATTCAATTCCTCTTTATCCTGGAGTCGTCGATCATTAATTTTCAGATAAACATCTTCCCTCCGTTTTCTATCAGGATTCTCAAGAAATTTTGCTGCCTGTTGAAGCGTGTATTCCTGTCCGTTAACCTCTACAGTCATTTTTCCGGAAATGGTTCCGAAATGCTGTTGCATTACAGCGAGCTCAGATTGGATGGGAATATTCTGTTCCCTGAAAAGTTCAATACTTTTCTTTACCCCGCGCATGTAGGTAAAATATTTTTCGCCATCAAGTTCATCAATAAAAGCAGAAGCCAGTAATTTCTTGTTCAATGCATCAGCAAACGGCTGGATCTTAGGTTGGATCTCCATACAGAAAAAATTGAAAGCTTCCTCGAGTTTCTTATCTGTAGTATCGCAGGTCATCCGAATCTGTCGCCAGCAGGCATCTTCACTTATTACGGATTCCACTTCACTTGAATCCTTGAGCCATTTTTCCAGTTCTGCTTTTGAATTGATTTCCCTGCTCAATAATTCTGCGAAAAAAGGTTCAATAATTTCCCAGCTTGTTACGATAAGTTCGTTGGGGAGGTATTCACGCGTAAGTTTTTTTATATCCGCAGTAGGACCATTTATTTTCATGATAAGATCTTTGATTTACCTGATTAAGTGAATGGACCGCTGATTTATATGATTAAATGTTTAGCATGATAAAAGACAGCATCATGTAAATCAGATTTATCAGATCAATCCTGGTCAGATTTCTTCGCAGCTTTTTTCTTTGGCGCAGGTTTCTCCCCCTTGGTTTGATCGACAACTGGTTCTTCAGTTACAGGTTTTTCGGCCTCAACTTCTTCAACCGGCTTTTCCTCTTGCTCTTCGTCCTCGAGCACAGGCGGAATTATATCTACCTTGTTTTCAGTTAGGATACCATACCATTTCACAATCTTTTTCATATCGCTTGCATACACGCGTTCCAGGTCAATTTCCGGTACTATTTTCTGAAAATAAGCCTGTAAGTCTTTGCCTTCAGCTTTGGCATCGGGTAGCTTTTCGCTGCTTTTTTTCATCGACAGGAAAACATCTGCCAGGTTCACATTATCTGTAACCTTAAAAATTTCGATACTTTCCAGGTTAGAAAAATTATGTACCCTGCTGCTTACAAACCTCGTGGTTTTATCTTCGAGTGACCGCACTACCGCGCCGTCTGCTTTTGAAGTTATCAATTCAAATAATCCGCTTAAGCCAGTAATTGCTATAATTCTCTTGTATTCCATAAACTATTTTTGTAGGGTTGCAAATGTAGGAAGTTTTTAGTTAGTGGATTGTTGAGAGTAGTGGTGAGCAGTGGCAGTGGTAGTAGCAGTGGGCAGTAGCAGTGGGCAGTAGCAGTAGCAGTAGGCAG
>JBKJPO010000022.1:0-4470 GCA_046595095.1 Chitinophagaceae bacterium | reverse complement strand
CTTTCCCGGTATGAAAGTTTTCAACCTGAATACAATTTATTTGCCCGTAAAAAATATGAAGAAGAGTATCAGTCACTTTCCATAAGTAATGATTTAGGCGTGATAAGTTATTTTTCTCTTGCAAGCGGTTTTCTTACCGGCAAATACAGGAATGAAAAGGATTTGACAAAAAGTAGGCGTGGCGGTGGAATGTCTAAATATATGAATGAGCGGGGATTTCGTATCCGGGATGCCCTGGATATAATTGCAGCAAAATTGGGTTCCACACCTGCAGCAATATCATTAGCCTGGCTAATCACAAGACCTGGTATTGTAGCTCCTATTGTAAGTGCAACAAATGCTTCTCAACTAAATGAAATAATGACTGCAGTTAATTTAAAGCTTGAGGAAAGTGACATCAAATTACTTGATCAATCAAGTGCATACTCCTAAAAGGAATTTTAAGGTGGTTAGGCTGTGGCCTTGTTTGGATACCCAGCCAGGTTCTTCACTTTCTTCATCAGGTCGTGAATGTCGAAAGGTTTGGCAAGAAAATCATCAGCCCGTGAATCAGCAAGTGCAGCTGCTCTTAAAATATTCGCAGAGAATAGGATCACAGAAATGTGACTTGTATCTTCATCAGTTTTGATCCTGTTGCATATCTCCCTTCCATCCATACCGGATAATAATATGTCTAGAAAAATGAGGTCTGGCTGAAAAGATCGAATTAGTGGGAAAGTTTGTTCACCATCTGTGGTGATCTCTACCTGGTAACCGCGGCTACTCAGGATCAATTGCATTAATTGTAGAATTTCGGCATTGTCGTCGACAATCAAGATTTTGGACATTATTTTTGTGGGTTAGAAGCGATGATGAGATTTTTATGTCAGAAAGTTGCCGATAGTTACTCTTTTACCGGTTTTCCTTTTTAATGAAATAACACTTGCCAAGTATTCATAGGTAATTTTTCAAAAACAGAGTTCGAAAGGGTCAGAAATTAAACAGCTTTGGCTAAAGTAATACAATTTTGTTTATTAACAATTAACTAACGTATTAATAATTGTTTTATTATAAATTTTACGCAAAGTAGATCTTATAGCCTAATCTTTTGCTTAGTTATCCTATCCGGCCGGGCTCGATTTAAAAATTTGAAAAACAAATACCCATAAATTCAATTCTTTGCTTGCCAATTAAATTTTTGCTATTAAAACCGTTTGTGTTTTAAAATTAACCCGAGGCAGCAAAGTAGTTTAAAGAAGCATCTAAAATGAAAATTAATCATTCAGCATGGATACCTTTCAAAAAATCTTTGCTTCTGCTTCGCTTATCATTGTACTCGGATTATCTTACATATCTTGCCAGAAGGAGATATTAGGGATTGTAACGCCTGAAAATCCAGTGAATGACCTGGAAAAAACAAACGCTTCGGTACAGGGATATATCACTTTAGAGAATGGCTCGCCTGCAATAGCCGCCCAGGTGATCAGTGGCGGTAATACAACTACCACTAGCGCCAAAGGTTACTTTCGTTTCAACAATATTCAGCTCTCAAAAAATAATGGCTACGTAGAAGTAACTCTGCCGGGCTATTTTAAAGGATCCCGAAGTTTTGTTACCGCAACCGGTCGTGTGCACGAGGTGAGAATCCAACTTATACCCAAAATTCAATCAGGTTCATTTACAGCTACTGCGGGCGGTACAGTTTCACTCACTAGCGCATTGTCAATTATTTTCCCAGGTAATAGCATCGTAATTGCAGGAACCTCGACTCCATATTCAGGGCAAGTAGACGTATTTGCGACCTGGATTGACCCGACTGGGAATGCTCTGCTGAAACAAATGCCGGGAGATCTTAGGGGAATTACCAGTAGTGGCCTGGAAAGAGGCCTGGAAACATTTGGCATGATGGCAGCAGAACTTAGAGGCAGTGGTGGTCAAACCCTGGCAATCACAGCAGGTAAGAAAGCAACAATAAATTTCCCCATACCAACATCACTTGGCTCGCTGGCACCAAATTCTATTCCGCTATGGCATTTTGATGAAATTGCAGGAAGATGGAAAGAAGAGGGAATTGCAGTGAAAAATGGAAACATTTATATTGCCGAGGTAAGCCATTTCTCATTCTGGAATTGCGATGCACCCTTCCCGTTAGTTACCTTTACCGCAACGATTGTTAACAATTCGAATACTCCTCTTGCTCATACATTAGTGAGGATTAAAAAAGTAAGTAACAATTCAATGGGCAGTGGTTATACAGATTCGACAGGTTTCGTAACCGGAAAGATACCAGCAAATGAACCGCTAATCCTAGAAGTATTTGATCAATGCGGAAGTCCTGTTTACTCGCAAAACATCGGACCATTTTCTGCAAATACAAACCTTGGCATAATTACCATAAATAATTCCACTGTATCAATACTTAATATATCTGGTTTGCTGCTAAACTGTTCTAACAGTCCTGTAACATTTGGTTATGCGGATATTTTAATTAATAATCATTTTTATCGGGCCAATGTTATAAATGGTAATTACCAAATTAGCATTACCAATTGCGCAAGCAATTCTACATTCATCGTGTCAGGTATAGATCAGGGTACTAACCAACAAAGTAACCCGCAAACGATTTCGATAACATCCCAAAATGTAACCGTTCCACCAATACAAGCATGTGGTGTATCAACACTGCAAAGCATAGATTATACTATTGATGGACTTGTCTTTAACATCACGAGTCCTCCCGATTCTATCACAGTCTTTGGCCAGGGAAGTACAATAAATGGAACTTTTATAAGTGGATATAATATTTTGAACCTTTTGAATAGTGTTAGTTTCCAAATCTATGGAAATCCTGTTACAGGCCCTCATCCCCTCGCAGTTTCCCGAATAAATGATCTTGATTCGGTTACTACCCTTTCTCCTACAGTAAATATTACGCTATTTGGAAATGTGGGAGGTTTTATTGAAGGCAATTTCGCAGTTCAAATGCGTAAGTCAAGCACTAATACCTTACACGCTGTTACCTGCTCATTCAGGGTCCGGCGCCGTTAATTACACATTAACAAAAGCCTAAATTAACGCCTTGATTTACAGGGCGTTAAAATTTTGCAATTCATATTAATTAAAATGCTGCTAGTCTTTGGCAGTATTTTTGCAAATCCTGCATCAAAAAACTATCATTTATGAAAAAGTTGCTAATTATTTTATTAACGTGTAGTGCAGGCTATACGTATGCACAACCAATAAATTTTGGTGTGAAAGGTGGCGCAAATTTTACAACTGTAAAAAAGGAAGGTCAGCCAAATATGGATTATAAAACGGGGTTTCATCTGGGTGTATTGGCACATATACACATGGATGATAAATTGGCACTACAGCCGGAAATATCATACTCTCAACATGGTGGTAAGGACAAAAACAATTCAAATATCAAATTAAACCTTAACTATGTCAATATCCCAATTTTACTGCAATACATGTTTGCGGATGGATTCAGGATTCAAACTGGCCCCCAGTTTGGTATACTCACCGGGGCAAAGTTGGAAGTTGGTAATGTAGAGAGTGATGTAAAGACAAGTTTCAAATCACTTGATGTTGCAATTCCTCTTGGCATTAGTTATTTATCAAATTCAGGCTTTGGCGCTGATGCGCGTTGGTTGTTTGGCCTGAGCGATATCAACGATGTACAAGGTATAGCAAAGACTACTAACAGTGGGGCACAGGTTGGAGTATTTTATCTTTTTGGATCAAAGCCGGGTAAGAAGAGAAGATAATATTAAACCTGGTTGGGGGAGAAAATCAATCTTACAAATGTTTTATTATTAATTTCCGTTTGTTTTTAATTTTACATTTGCAAAATAATCAAAATAAAAAAGCCGGGTAACAGAGGAAAATGTTACCCGGCTTTTTTATTTTGAGGATTATAACAATAGGATTAATAATAATATGATTATTATAATTGCCCCAACTGAAAGATAAACCCCATTTTTCGAAGCTTTCATTTCCTTCCTGATTTCCTTTACTTCTTTTCTCAATTCTTTCTTTTCAACCCTGCTCATTTCCGATTTATCCATTCCTTTGATCTCCTCTAATCTTTGCACTAACTGCATTGCACGGGCATCTGCTTCTTTAGCTGGAGTGTTACTTGCAATTTTGTTTTCCGGATCAATCGCAATGCTGTTGAAGGGAAGTGCAACAATTACAGCAAGTGAAAAGGTAAATGCGGTCAGTAATTTTTTCATATTGATTAATTTTATTTGGTTAAATATAAATTGGGAACAGCAAAAGTAATGCCTCGATTATATAAAATAATTATTCCTGCTTTCCTATACCGGCAATACATACTTTCCGCTTCCATATTATCATCAACAGCATAGCCCATAATTTTTCTTGAGTATGCATCTGTAATCAGGTTCAAATAACACTTACCATCTTCTTTTTTTATATATGTTATATCACTTACCCAAACTTCGTCAGGATGTCACTGTTTTGCCT
>JBKJPO010000513.1:0-10642 GCA_046595095.1 Chitinophagaceae bacterium | reverse complement strand
ACTTTCATGAGTTCCTTTCTCTGCTATAACGCCGTCTTTGATGGATATGATAAGATCTGCCTGCCTGATGGTTGACAATCTATGGGAAATAATAAATACTGTGCGGCCGGCAGAATAGGTACTTAAAGCTTTAAATATTTTTGCTTCGGTTTGCACATCTAAGGAAGAAGTAGGTTCGTCAAGGATTAAGATGGGTGTATTTCTTAGAAACGCTCTTGCCAGGGAAATTCTCTGCTTTTCTCCACCCGATAATGATACACCGCCTTCACTCGTAATCGTATCATAACCTTCCGGCAGTTTACTAATAAAATCATGAGCCTGAGCTGCTTTCGCAGCAGATATAATCTCATCTCTTGAAATCCCGGGATTGCCAAAAGCTATATTTTCGGCAAGCGTTACAGGAAAAATGAATGAATCCTGGAGAACAAGCGAGATGTTGTTTCGAAGAGATGCAAGCTTTACATCTTTAATATTTTTGCCATCAATAAAAATTTCTCCACTCCAGGGATCATAAAACCTAAGTAGTAACGAGATCATTGACGTTTTACCGGCACCGGTAGGGCCAACAATTGCAACGATTTTACCGGCATCAACTTTTAAATTAAAGTCGTTTAGTATAGGCTGGGAGATTGCCTGGGCCCCGTAACCAAAGAATACATTTTTTAATTCTATACTCCCTTTAACATCGGTCAATTCAACAGCACCCGGGCTTTCATACACCACTTCATCTGAATCCAAAATCGCAAAAATGCGTTTAGCTTTTGCAGTAATGGTAAGTGCTGTAGCCACTATTCCGGCTAATGAATTTACGGGGCCGAATAGTGCACCGATATATGATATGAATAAAAACAATTCGCCTGTTGTAATAACACCATTTAAGCCTTTATAAGCACCGATACCAATAACTACCGCTGTAGCAATACCCGTTACAATAGACATTAATGAGTGGTACACCATTGATATCTTTGTGGCTTTGACAGATGCAGCATTAAATTTTAGGCTCTGATCGCTAAATCTTTCCTTGTTAAAATTTTCTCTTGTATATGCCTGGATTATTTTTACAGAAGATAAACTTTGTTGTATAAAAGACCAAAGTCTTCCGGAAACTTCAGATTGATAAATAGAAGCGTTGGTCATGGGTTTATTAAAGCCATATAGAAGAATGGCAAAAACGGGCGTTACAGAGATGGCAAGTAATGCAAGGGTCAAATTGATACTTGCCATTACATAAAATATAGCCACCAGGGTGGTGAGTGAAATTAGTGTTGGTAAAAGTATTCCGCCTACTATTGAGTAAATTACATAGGTGTCAGCGGAAATCCGCTGCATTAAATCTCCAATATTATTTTTTGAATAAAAGGATAAGGATAATTTTTGCAACTTCTCAAATAAATCAGCGGAAAAATCATGTACCAAATGCTGGCAAGCCTTGGTCGTGATATTTGCAGAAATAAAAGATAGTACCGAAGTGCCAACAACCATTAATACAGAAGCGGAAACAAAAATGATCAGCAATGTTTTTTTATCCGGAACACCTCCAAAGCTTTTAAAAAAATCCTGGAAAGCAAGGGGTAAGGCATGATTGGAAAGAACATTATCAATAATATATTTTATTGGCAAAGGGCTCAAAACTCCAAAACCAACACTAATGAGACCTAAAAAAATTAACAGGAAAATTTTTCCTTTATAATTTCCTGTATATTTTATTAATCTTAAAAGAATTCCAAACTTAGTCATATTGCTTCCCTGCTTTTAAAATATTTGCTCCTTATCTATTCCATTTTCAGAATTGACTTCCATAAGTTTTCCTCTGTCTTTATAATGAATCTTACCGTTTCCATTCATATGTTTTTCTGAATGTATGGCTTCGTTAAGCTCCCCGTTTATTTTTTCTTTCCTTACAACTTTTAGCGTTTCTTTTGGTTCAATTACGCTTAATAATTTAAATGCTGTATACAGGCTATTCATTGAGCTGGCCGTTTCTAAAATAAAACGCAGCCCAAGGATAACAGTCATTGCTCCAAGAATACCCGCCACAATAAATTCTTTGTCCAATGTCGCTAAGATGGCCAACACTGATATAATCCCTATTAGTAATAAACCGTAGAAAGAATAGTGGGCCCGGCATTTAAATCGCAGGTATTGTTTACCAGCCCCATGTTCCTCCGTGGTGAGCAAACCCCTGCTCTTGGAAAACAATCCATTTCTAACCTGGATATCCCAGTTAGAAAATTGTCCACCCCGCTTAACCATGGTTTTTAGAGCAAATAGTTTTTTCTCAATATCTGTAAGCCAATCCTCAGGAGTCCGCCATTTTTCTGACCAATGGGTAAATACCCGGCTGCCAAACATGAAAATAAATTTTGAGTTTAATGCAGCACCCCTTCTTCTCCATGGGGTTAGTCCGTGTTTAAATCTTCCATATAATCTTGCAATGGGTTGTATGATATGCAAGAAAATTATTAAAAGCCGGTACTTAAAATTTTTGTTTTGATCAGGTTGCAGCGAGGCGCTTTTTGAAGAACTGACTATTGCCTGCATAACTACAAGAAGAATAGAAATAATAAACAATGGCCACAACCATAATAAAGGTTGCCACATAAACCCAAGAGGGGCCAGGATTGCTAATAATGCTGAGAGCAGGTACCATTCTGGCATTAAAGGAATAGAGTTTAAAAAACCACCAGCTGGTTGATAAACAGATTGAAACAGTGCAGTACCCCATGTACCATGAAATATCTTATCTTTTTTTACTTTGAGAGGTAATGTGATACCATTTCCATAAATGCGTCCTCCCCAGGTTAAATGCCCGAAACCGTTATATTTTTCTGGCCATTTTGCTTCTAATAATGCTTCCGCTTTTCCGTATCCTTTTTGTTGATTCCAATATGCTTTAAAAGAATTTCTACGATGATGCCAAACTAATGCTGATGGGTGAAATCCAATTGTTCTTCCAGATTCCTGAATTCGCCAGCAAACATCTACGTCATCACCAGCAGAACGATAAACAGGATCAAATCCTCCGATCTTCATCAATGCATCTTTTTTGAACGACATATTACAACCCGGCACATGCTCGGCTATCTCATCATCTATTAATACATGTACCGGCCCACCAGGTGCATTAGCCACACATACTGCAATTGGACCGTCATCTGCAGGGGCAATATTTGGGCCCCCAATGCAGGCGTGATTTGAGTTCATATATCCAAAAGCCAAATATCGCAACCAGTCCGGATCAGGATAAGCATCATCATCTATATAAGCTATGATTTCACCCGATGCATTGTGCATACCGGTGTTTCTTGCACTACTTAAACCACGATTGGGCGAATTAATGAGCATTACAGGATATTCTCCAACAATATCAGCAAGATTGTCGGTGGACCCATCGTTAACTACTATAATTTCAAAATCTGGATAATTAAGTTTTTGAAGTCCTTCCATACAATCCCGGATCGTTGCGGATCCATTATAAGAGCATACAACTACGGATATAAATGGAAGATCCTGTTGCATTGAGAAAGGTACAGCATCCATTTTCATAAGCACCGTGCTGAGGGCTGGCTTTGGATTGCGATCACGAGTAACGAGGCCGAAATCCCAATCCTCGATTTCATGTCCACCACGCCACCACTCATCTGTCCAAGCAAAAATGAACATGCCCGCACAACCCCGGCTGAATATTGTTTCGATCTGCCAACCTAATACATCGGCCTGTGCATCTAAACCATTTCGGTGACTGTCGAGACCAATCTCTGCAAGTACCAAGGGCCTGTCGCCGCATAGATTGTGAAGCCTGGCAATGTAAGCGGCGAGTTTTTCCGGTGTTTCCAGGTAAACATTATAACAGTCAAAATCAAGAAAACCCAGTTCAAGGTATTCCGTAGTGGGATAATTTACATACGTAACAAGGGCTTTCCCGTCAACCTGTTTTACTGCGTGGTATATTTTTTTCAACCAGTTTTCAATCTTTTTCTTGCCATACCAGCGAACAATTGGTGCAGGAATTTCATTTCCAATTGTATAACATAGGACTGCCGGATGCTGCTCGCAGGATGCCACGCCTTCCTGTACCCGGCGGATGATATCATTTTTTATTTTGGGATCATCGAGGAATGTAATATGCTGCTCCCATGGCAACCCTACCATTACCTTTAGTTGGTATTTGAACGCAATATCCAATAAATATGTAGGCGGTACTGTATATGTCCTCACAGAATTGAGCCCATTGGATGCCATCAGCAAAAAGTCTTCTTCAACTATATCTGCTGTTGGAAATTGCTGGCCATCGGGGCCGGGGGCAAAAGTGCCATAAGTGACACCTTTAATGTAGAACTTTTGCTCATCTACAAAAATAAATTTTCCTTTAACCCTAGTCGATGATGACGAATGAATTTTAAGGTGCTGGCTAACATCTATACTCATGGATTCCCTTTTAGTCTTGGCTATAATAGTTTTATTGCAATAATTGCTCCACAGTACCAACTATTGGTTCTGCAGCTATTCTAAAAAATTGGGGTTACACCCGGCATATCCTTATACCAGGGTTGACTTAAAAAAAGGCTTTTTTCTGAAATACACAATCTAGCGGAGATTAGTCTATAGGTATTGGATTGGGACAAAGGGGGAGTGCAAGTATATTAATTTGAATTGATATATCATAGCATTTTGTTGCAAAAATTTGGAAACTCACTTATAATTCAACGTAATTTCCAGAATCTTTACCGAAATTTTTTCCGGAATGACTGGTTTTTCCCCCTAAGATCCCTTTTGGATTAAATTATGAAAGATCATTCCCTATTAAACTACTTTCGCAGAATTAAATTCTCTATATGAATAAACAAGGACCGATTATCGTTATTGAAGATGACATAGATGACAAAGAAATGCTTGATGAAATATTTCATAACCTGGGTTATAAGAATGAGATAATCTTCTTTTTTGATGGCAATGAGGCCCTTGATTTTTTAGATAAGACGGATATACAACCATTTTTGATCCTTTCAGATATCAACATGCCCAAGATCAATGGGTTTGAACTAAGGAATAAAATTTTTACCAATGAAAAATTACAATTGAAATGTATTCCTTACCTCTTTTTTACAACTGGAGCAACAAAACAGTCGGTTATTGACGCCTATTCATTGTCGGTTCAGGGCTTTTTTATTAAACCAAATTCTATGCAGGCTTTGGAGCGTACGATAAAAAGGATCGTGGAATATTGGCAGGAGTGTATTGCCCCAGGGGAATATTCATAATAAAAATCTAAGGACGTAGCCGCTAGCCATACCTTCACCAAATAAAATGATCAACAAGGCCTGTCAACTCTGTTTTTTAACGCTGCATCATACATCCCCATAGAAAAAAACCGCTACAGCTGAGTGTTTTCTTTTCAAATCCTCATATCCAACCGCGGTACATCCTAATACACTATCAAAAATTAAACTTTTCTAGAAATAGGTATTACATTTATAAGAAGGCCATACTGAAACTACAATTAACAGAGAAAATATATTTATTAATTTCTTTCTGCTTAATGGGATCAATATGCAAGTCAAACACTTCCTGTTTCTCCTTGGCTTTTCTCTCAAGGCAATTTTATTAAACGCACAGCAGGGTTCTATTTCCGGTAAGACATTGGAATCGCCACAAAAACCACTGGCTTTTTCTACCGTTGCGGTTTATAAATCTATTGATACTACATTACTCACTTACCGGCTGACTACACACACGGGCGATTTCAAGATACCTGGCTTACCGTTGAATGTAGGGTTGCGCATTTTGATAACCTTTTCGGGTTTTGAAGTTTACAGAAAGGAGTTTCAACTATCCCCGGCTAATCCGAATATTATTCTTGAAGCAATCACATTACAGCGGACATATAAACAACTTGATGATTTGATAATTCTCGCGGAAATTCCACCGGTAGTAATAAAAAAAGATACCATTGAATTTAACGCCAGTGCGTTCAAAACACTCCCTAATGCACTTGTAGAAGATCTCCTAAAAAAATTGCCCGGTGTAGATGTAGACCGTGAAGGAAATATTACTGTTGAAGGAAAAGAAGTAAATCGAATTACGGTGGATGGAAAAACTTTTTTTGGCGATGACCCCAAAATGGCTACTCGTAATCTTCCTGCAAATGTAATTGACAAGGTGCAGGTCACAGATGATAAAGAAGAAATGATGCGCAGGGGTGACGATAATCCAAACAATGTTGGAAAGGTGATCAACCTTACTTTTAAGAAGGGAGTAAAGAAAGGTTGGTTTGGAAAACTATACGGAGGAGGAGATTTCAAAAATTTATACAATGCAGGAGGAATTGGGAATATTTATCGCGATACCCTTCAAATGAGTATCCTGGCTTACACAAACAATATTAATAAGGCGCCATTTAGTTTCTCCGAATTATTGCAGATTGGAGGTTTTCAAAGAAACAGAAGCAATAGTGCCAATACCCGAAACAATGTATGGCGAATGGGTACGGGTACAGGTATCTCACTTGATAATGTAAATTTCGGAGGAGCACAGGGCGGTGGAGGATTATCAATCAGTAAAGGCGCCGGCTTTAATATAAATCACAGCCCAAATAAAAAACGTTCCTTCTTCTTGCAGTACTTCTATAATCGTATTGATATAAAGCAAAGAGATATCCTTACTAATGTTGAACAGTTTAAACAGGATACAATTATAAATACAAGAAGCCGTGTTCTGGGGCCCTCATATGGTAACCGTCATAATTTAGCTGCCGGGCTTAGACTAAAACCCGATTCAGTTACAAATATCCTGTTCAATACAAGTTATATGGATGCAGGGGGAATGGAGCAGCGTCTAACTAATATAACCACCATTAACAATAAGCTTGGCAAGTTAAGTACGGGAAACATAGACCAGGATATTGATAATCATATTTATGTTTACAAACATAATATGAGTTTTAGCCGGCTTTCGAAAGTGAAAAAAGGCAGGCGTTTTACAATAGGGCACAACCTTGATAACCGAACGACAAATACAGATCGCTTCATCAACTCACTCAGCAGGTTTATCTATCCTATTACATTTGACACTACGACACAACAACTGAGACAAGATCGTGTACCTACATTAGAGATGGATGTTTATTTTAACTATAGTGAGCCTCTTTCAAAAAAAATTACAGCACGTATTGCTGCCCGTTACGATTTCTTTAAATACAAAAGTTTAATTGAAACTTACAAATTCAATTCAACATCTCATTCATACGATTTGTTTGATGCACCGCAGACCAATAGTCTCCACAGAAGAAATAACCAGGCTAGCTCCACTGTTGGATTGGAGTATCGGTTTAAAGATCTTACGCTTACTCCCGGCATTAACCTGCAAGGGCAAAAGATAATTAATGACCTTAGTAATCTACGGTTGCCACTTAAGCAACAAAGTTTAAAACTGTTACCAACATTTAGTTTAAACTATAAAACATTAAATTTTTATTATGATCGCAGTGTAATTCTACCAGCTTATAATTATCTGATAGCTGTTGCCGATAATACAAACCCTTATTACATTACTTTAGGAAATCCTAATCTACTACCTTCTGTGAGAGATCAGTTGTACTTAAATTTCAGAAAAAATATTTTAAAAAAACAATTTACTTATGGGTTCAATTCATCAATATCATTTATAAAAAAAGATGTGATACCGTTTGTTACCGTAGACGATAAGGGTGTTTTTACAAATGTACCTGTTAATCAAAATGGAACCAGAAATGTGTATGCAAGTTTTTATATGAATAAGCAATACAAGCACAGTACAAAATTCAATTTATCGATCAATTCCAATACTTCTTTTTGGACTAATAAAAGCCGGCTTTTATACAATTATGAAAGCTCATGGCAGAATAGTAATTCTTTAAGTTCAAGGATTGGCTTTAATATGAATGTGAAAGACAGGTTTGAATGGACATCAAACTATTCGCTTAGTTATAATTATACCAGGTATACGGGAACTGCTTTTAAAAATATAAACCAGGTGTTTCACACTTTTGAAAATGAGCTTATCCTTCGTTATCCAAAGCATTTTATTTTGGAAACAAACATCCAATATTATATTGATCCTTTTACTGCGCCGGGTTTTACAAATCGCCCGATGGTATGGAATGCTGCCATTAATTATACCATGCTGAAAAATGAACGTGGTGTGCTAAAAATCGAAGGCGCTGACCTGCTTGATAAATACCAAAATATCCTGGTGAGCACAGCAAGAAATACAATCACCACAAATTCATATAATGTTTTAGGCAGGTATTTTCTTCTTTCCTTTACTTATAATATTCAAACTATCGGAGAGAAGAAAAAAATAGGTGGCTGGAGATTATTATTGTTTTAGTTTAATTTTTAATTGCATCCACTATTCAAACTGAAAAGCGAAATAGATGTAAGGACCGGAACCAATATTTTCTAAGGCATGAGGTACATTAGATCCAACAAAATAAACATCACCGGCACTTCCATCATAAAATTTTTCACCAATCTGCATTCTTGTTTTGTTTTCAATTACTAATATAATTTCTTCTGCACGATGTGTATGCGGTTCAAGGCTTTTTAATCCTTTGTTGAGCGTGAGGTTTTCCCTTTTTAATTTTATTCATCCATGTCGATAGCATTCCTGCTGCATAAATATTTCAGCAGGTGAACAATGATATGTTTTTTGAATGAGTTGAAAAGAATATTATCACTGAGGCATGATTATAGTTGCAGGTTTTTGTTCATGAAAGAAGTCTCGCTAAATAAAGGAAAATTGTGGGTTGGTACAAGCAATGTTGTATTGCCAGGATCAAAGTTGTCATTCCCTGTTGAATTTCAATCAAAGAGCCGGTTACATTATTACAGCTCACTATTTAATACTGTAGAAGTCAACAGTGCTTTCAGGAAAATTCCGCTCGGCTCTACATTTGAAAAATGGTCGCATGATGTGCATGATGATTTCCAATTCACGATCAAATTATGGAAAGAGATCAGCCACATTAAAAAGCTGGCCATTGATTTCAGGAATATTGATCGCTTCTTTGCACCCATGAATAAAATGAATAAAAAGGGTTGTCTACTATTGCAATTTCCAGGCAGCATAACACTTGATTATTTTGCTCAAGTTGAACAGATCCTGCACCGGCTTTGTGAATTGGATGATGACAAACTCTGGCGAAAAGCTGTTGAGTTCCGAAGTGCGACATGGCATGTAGGCGAGACTTATGAGCTGCTTAATGAATTTGATGCGTCGATGGTTTTACATGATATGCCCAAGTCAAAGAATTACGAACCTAATGGAAAAGAGCAATTTCTTTATACCAGGTTTCACGGGCCAACAGGGAATTATAAGGGTGATTATAGCCATACATTTTTACTGCAAGAAGCCGAACGAATTGATCTTTTTCTCAACAACGGTAAGGATGTTTATGTATATTTCAACAACACGGTAGGTAACGCATTTGAGAATGCATTATCCTTTAAGCTAATGATGAATGAGTTAACTGATTTTAAAAATAGAATCTAAAATCATCTATGATTATGGCTGCAAATGATCCGCTTCATGGCAAAACTTTAGAAATGATTCTCCAGCAACTTGTAAAGCATTTTGGATGGGAGTCTTTAGGACAACGAATTAATATAAATTGTTTTAATAATGACCCAAGCATCAAATCAAGTCTAACTTTTTTAAGGAAAACACCCTGGGCCCGGAAGAAAGTGGAGGATTTGTATTTGAGTATTGTCTAGTTGCCTAAGATCGATGGATTTGGAACATACTATAAAACGTATCGTAGGATATTGGCAGGAGAATAGCTCCGAGTGATATTCCTTACAACAATCTGCCTGGGACAGATCAGTTTAGTTCATGCTTATTCTCTTCGAAGAGGGAGTTTTGCCAGAGCCTGTACCTTTTAGAAAAATAATGATTTCCTATTTAAAGTGCAGATACATTATTCAAACTGAAAAGCGAAATAGATGCATGGACCGGTACCAATATTTTCTAAGGCATGAGGTACATTAGATCCAACAAAATAAACATCACCGGCACTACCATCATAAAATTTTTCGCCAATCTGCATTCTTGTTTTATTCTCAATTACTAGTATAATTTCTTCTGCGCGATGTGTATGCGGTTCATGGCTTTTTAATCCTTCGTTGAGCGTGGTGACATGCATTGCAAATCGTTTGCTCATAGCTGTGGGCCTTGTAAAATATCGCCTGATGCCGCCACGATCGTGGGGTTTAAATTCAATTTTGTTCCAGTCTTTTACCAATGATAACTTTGTTGCTGTGTCACTGTTTTTGCCAACCGGGAATTTTGATCTGTATTTCATTAAGTAATACATGCAGGAGGTTTTAGAAGAATTTTGCAGTGTAAATATTTCTTCCGGCATCAATAATGCGATGCTATTTCCACTTATGAACCAACTTGAATCCCTGATGGTTATTTTTACCGATCCTGACTTTACGAGGATCAAATACTCTTCATCTTTGGGAACTCTCAGTTTAGTTTTTTGTTTTGTAGGAAGAAGCTCGTTGGCAGTCATTTGCAGGTATTGCATATCTGTGGCTTTTCCTTCAAACAAAGCTGAAGAAAAAATATTCTTACCGGTTTTTAATCCAGGTTTTTTCCATGA
>JBKJPO010000235.1:0-2750 GCA_046595095.1 Chitinophagaceae bacterium | reverse complement strand
GTTATTAGTTATTGATGCATTCGCACTGGAACCCGCCTGGCCATAAATGCCTCTTAAAATATTTTCATGATTTACGCCTGTTCCATTATTATTGTTAATGGCATTATATGAAATATTAATACTCCATTGATTATTGGCTATTATCCCTGCTGACGGATTAATAGCTCCGGGACTTCCCCCAAAATTGAGAATGGTATTACCTGTTACGGATGTTGTTCCTCCAATATCATTTCCTGTATCTCCCAAAGTAAAAGGACTGGAGGCTGAATATCCACTCAAAGCAATACCATAATTGCAATTGGAAATGAGATTTGAATAAAATTTATTACCTGAATTTGCACCGAAGGCATTAGCTGGAACAATACCAGTAATTGCATTTGTCGGAGTGGAGTTTATCACTAAAATCCCGACCGATCCTTCTACCATTGGTCCGGTGCCTGAAGCATTATTCACCCGGTTTAAAGAGATCACACAATTTTTTATTGTATTATTTTGAGCCCCATTAGTAGGGCTTAATTTAAAAAAACCATAACCATATTCCATAGAGGCAGGGTTGCTGATATTGGGATCGAAAAGATCTATCCCATCTATCGTTATATAATCTGAACCCTGGAGACTCCAGATTCCATCTGGTATTGCAGAAATTGTTGAAGCAATACCAGTGAATCCAGTGATCCTGGGATTAGCTCCTGCACCGTTCTTTTGAAAAACTATTGGATTTGCCAGTGTACCTGAAATGGTAAGTGAAATGCTCGAAGTAATTGTTTCAGTATGTCCGGCGATTATATTAACCATTACTGCTCCCGACAGAGGTCCGCCTCCGTTAAGCGCATTAACTGCTGAAGCGATTGTAGAATAGTTACCAGCTGCGGTTGTACCTCCTGAAACAGTGACCTGTGAAAAGAGATTTGAATAAATAAAGTTTAGGCAAATTAATAGTAGGGAGATCCTTTTCATGGCGGAAGTGATATGGTAATGTAATTGAGGGATTTACTATCACAGGAATGGGAGTTTTAAGGTACAAATAAAAATTTAACTAAAGAAAGAACTGTAAATTTTTCAAAAAAACGATTGATTTAGAAAACTCAACTCCCGACTTCATCAATAGGACACCCAAAATCACGTAAAAAGCTTTAGAATCCATTTTTGCTCGTCAGTTTTATCTAGGAGCATCAATTTTGTCTCCTTAGATTGTGGTAATGTTATGGTTAATCCATAAATCGTTTTGATTATGTCAATTGTTTTTTCAGCACTAATGTTTGTTCCTTTTATTTTCAGTTGTCTTTCCAGTTCTTTGTAAACCTTACAAGCTACAAATGCAATGCATACATGTGCTTCTATTCTTCTTTTTTTAAAATGAAAAATGGGGCGTATTCTTAAATCTGTTTTTGTTATTCTAAATGTTTTTTCGATTTGCCATAATTGCTTGTAGTAGTTTAATACATCTTCTTTATTTAAAGTTGTATTGGTGATGTATCCTTTTAATCCGTCCCATTTTGCATCGTCTTTAAATTTATTTTCGTCTATAGCTATTTTTATTTCTCCTTCTAGTTTTAGGTATTTATTATAGCCTTTATTATTGATGTGTTGCTTGGTGAGTTTTCCTGATGCCATCTGCTTTTTTAAACGCTCTAATCCCTTGTTTCTATTGTGTGCATCTTTTAATGCCCTGGCAGTAGAATAGCTTACAACTATTCTTTGGAAGGCATCTTTTCTTATCTCTGTACTTTGACCATCTTCTATGGTGCAAGCCAGTATTTGAGCTTGTAATTGTTTTGTTTCGTTTTTAATTCTTCCACCTATGATAAATTCATATTGCTTATCTAATAACTCATTAATATTTTTATTTGACATGAGTCCTGCATCTGCTACGACAACCAGTTGTTGCATTTTATACTTTGCTTTAAAGGCTTCTATTACAGGTAGCATAGTGTGCCCTTCAAAGGTATTGCCTTCAAAAATTTCATAGTCTAAAGGATAACCATTTTCACTAACTAATAAGCCAAGCAGTATCTGCGGTTGGCTGTGTTTGCCATCTTTACTAAAACCTGTTTTGCGTAAATCGTCTTCATCTGGTGCTTCAAAATAAATAGTTGTTACATCATAGAAAACAACGCTCAATTGATTGTTTAATAATTGCAAGGTGTGGTTGAAACTGATGGCTTGTATTTGTTTTATTTGCGTGCTGTGCAGTTTGTCTAAATAACGATAAATATCGTTTGCTGTAAGCGTAATGCCTTTATACTTTTGCAGATAATCTATGGTCTTTAATTTGCTTACAGGATATACCAATCTTGCAATAACCAGATGTTTGAATAGTTCATCTTTAATAACATCAAAACCTATCTCATTAAAAAGTTTTCCTAAGATAATTTCAGGCCCCAATAATTGAACTTGCTGTATGTTTTCATAAATAGATTGAAAATATTTTTGATCATCTCCTAATATAAAATCCAGTGTAGTTTGCCCGCCATAATGGAGAATATAATCTTTGGCTTGTGCTACTAGTTGGTCAATGACTAAATCATTGGCAGAACTACCGATCGTTTTTAGCAACTTATACTTACCATCGCTCTTATCTATGATTTGAACACTAATTACGCCAGACGTATTCTTCTTTTTACGAAAAAACATATCATGAAAATACAAAAATGAATTCGGAGACACCCAAACCTAACACAACTTTCCTTATTCAGTAAGGATTGCAGAGGACGATACTCATTTTTGAAGGGAAAATGATGAAGTCAGGA
>JBKJPO010000231.1:0-2830 GCA_046595095.1 Chitinophagaceae bacterium | reverse complement strand
TTGAATGAGAAAAATGACACCCTTGGCGACCTTGTTGCATTCACCCGTTCTTATGCCGGCGAATACCTGGCAAACCATAATATTGAGTGCCAGTTTCATGCGCCGGAAGTATTTCCCATGTCGTTTGTAACCGGGGAATTTAGAAGGAATATTTTTCTCTCAGTTAAGGAGAGTCTTCATAACGTGGTAAAGCATGCAAAGGCAAGTTTGGTTTCTATTGCAATTACTTTTGACAAAAACCTGCAGATTATTATACAAGATAATGGCGTGGGAATTGATTTTTCACATATCCCTCCATTCAGTAATGGCCTAACTAACATCCAAAAAAGAATGGAAGAAGTTGGTGGCAGATCTGAAATAAAGAACAACAATGGAACAAGGATTTCGCTCAATGTCCCTTTTCATAAATAACTTTCGTCATATTGACATGTAGAGAATAAAAAAATAATTTTAGTGAATGAGGATTATTACTGTTTGCATTGTTGAAGACCTTGACGAAGTAAGAGAGGGTCTGGAGAATTTTATTAATAGTGATCCCGAATTCGTGGTAATAAAGGCGTTAAGTAATGCCGAGGATGCTATGATATTACTGCCCGAAATTCAACCGGATATTGTAATCATGGACATCAACCTGCCAGGCATGTGTGGCATTGATTGTATCAGGGCGGTTAAAGAAAAATGCATGGAGGCCCAGTTTATGATGTTCACCGTTTACGAAAATGATGAGAAAGTATTTGATGCCTTGAAAGCCGGTGCATCCGGTTACCTGTTAAAGAAAACTCCACCAGCAAAAATTATTGAAGCATTAAAAGAATTATTCAATGGCGGTAGTCCTATGAGCTCTAATATTGCCAGGAAATTGGTCACTAGTTTTTATTCCAGGGAAAATAAAGTTTCCATTTTATCTCAACTTCTTTCTCCGCGGGAAAATGAAATCCTTGAATTTTTGTCTAAAGGACTACTTTACAAAGAAATATCGGAAAAACTTTCTATTGCTACGGGTACTGTACGTCAGCATATCCATAAGATGTATATGAAAAACTTCATGTTCAAAACAGGACGGAAGCGCTAAATAAAATTATGGGGAAATAGGGTAGGAATTGATAATGATGAGGATTTTTCAAGGCTAAGGTTTTAGTTTATATCCTACTTCCCAAAATCAGGCACACTCTTTAAAATCCCAGTTTCAGTTGATTCTTATGTGCCTTGCGCCGATGAAAAGGTGAAGGGTATAGCTCAGAAAACTGGTAACGCTTCTTGCTGAAAGCATCAAATAGCAACAAAAGCAAATTGATGAAATAAAAAATTGGTTGAAAAATCATTGAAACTGTAATTTATTTTAAAATATTTTCACCAAACTAATATGAAAAAGAACCTGTTATTACTAATCTTCATCGCTTCGACATTTATTTCCGAAGCACAAAACGTAGGCATCGGCACTGCTAATCCTTTAACTAATCTTCATATTTCGTTTGGAGCCTCGGGTAACATAAATCCATATTCTCCATTGGTAGTAGAAGGCAACAACAATACCTATATAAATATTTTGACGCCTAATATTAACGAATCAGGTCTTTTATTTGGAAAAGCGGATAATGCTGCCAGCGGCGGAATCATATATAACAACCCAGGAAACCTTAATGGTTTTCAATTCAGAACCAATGGCAACCTTACACGGATGGTGATTGCAAATAATGGCTATGTGGGCATCGGAAACAACAACCCGGCTTACCAGCTTGATGTGGCTAACAGAATGCGTATCCGCAGTGGTGGAAATAATACTGTTTCAGCCGGGCTTTGGTTAAATAGCTATGCAAACTCCGAAGCTGCATTTATCGGCATGGAAGGTGATACGCATGTTGGTTTTTTTGGAATAGGATCAGGATGGAAGTTTTCTATGAATACCCAAACAGGTGCCTTGAAAATAAATGGAAGTGAAGGCCTGGCAGGACAGGCATTAAAATCCGGCGGAAGCGGAGTTGTGCCATCCTGGGGGTCAATATCAAACTGGCTTTTTAATAATACTTATGAAATAAATCAAACGGCGAATATGCTTATTCCCAATGGCTTTGCCACACCCACCTTGCCAGGTATGGATAATGCCAATTTATCGATTACCATAACTACCAATTCAAAACTCATTGTTTCTGCTTTTTTGAAGATACAATCCATTTCTTGTTTTGGCTGTGGAACCAGCCACGTTGGTGTGGGAACCCAGATTAATGGCCCTGGTTTTTTTAAAAGTATCCTGGCTGAAGGGAATACGGTCAATGGCCAGATTCTTACCCTCAATACGGGAGTAAGTATGGTTGATGTAGGCCCGGGAGTGTATACATTTAGAACATTTGCATTTATTGAATTTGGTTCTACTTCTCATGATTGTAGTGGGGGCAGATTGTTTGTTGCAGTAATTCCTCAGTAGGCTGCTAAAAATAAAATTATTACGAATAAAATTGAAGAGTCAAAAATGCTGAAGGAAAAATCTTTGATATAAAAATCTTCAATTACTAAAAAATCATTGTTTAATCCTTTTGGTTTTTGTATATTAATTGAAGGCATGAGGCTCATCAAAACCAAAGCTTTGCTTACAATGCGATTAAAACTGAAGTAACTAAATGGAAGAATCAAGTAATGAGTTAATACGCTTTGACATAATAATTTAAAGTTCATTTATTAAACACTTGTGGATCGAATAATTTATGCGTTAAATGAATGCACGATTCACATTGAACTATATCACATTCCTTGCATCGTGCATAGCAATTTAATATGCAAACTGAGCCAATGAGCAATAAGAAAAAGTATTGAAGAATTACTATAAAAGAATTAC
>JBKJPO010000090.1:0-4558 GCA_046595095.1 Chitinophagaceae bacterium | reverse complement strand
GTTATGCAGCTCCATCCGCTGAAGCCCTGGGATCAAGAGAAAATCCAAATGTATTTGCCTGGAGTGAAGGTTTACCCGAAAATGCTAAAGAAGAATTTATCCTGCTCCCCTGGAATGATCTTGAGCTGGTTAAAAAAACTGTTGAACAAAGACATGAAGAAATTGCAGCCATTATCACAGAACCTATCATGTGCAATAATAGTTGTATTCAACCCCATGATGGATATCTTGAAGGCTTAAGAAACATTTGCGATCAATTTAATATTGCTTTAATTTTTGATGAAGTGATTACAGGCTTCCGGGTGGGCCTGGGCGGTGCACAAAGTTTATATGGTATAGTTCCTGATCTATCCATTTTTGCCAAGGCTTTGGCAAGCGGATATGCTATCAGTGCGATAGTGGGTAAGAAAGAATGGATGAGTGTAATTACTGAAGCGAAGGTTATTCATGCCGGAACTATGAACTCCGGGAATGCCCCTGTAGCAGCTGCTCTGGCTACTTTAGATGTTTTGGAAATGGAGAAACCACATGATCGTATTTATAAGTTAGGAATGAAATTAATAAATGGCTTACAGGAAGCTTCACAGAAAACCAATCAAAATTTATTAGTACAAGGATTGGGACCTATGTTACATTCAGGATTTACAGATCTTAAAGTGGTGAATAATTACAGGGACAGTTTTAGTTATGATAAGGCTAAACTGCAAAAATTTATTTCCGGATTACATGATAAAGGTATTAGGGTTATAGGGCGCGGATTGTGGTACATCAGTGCTGTACACACAGAAGAAGATATTGATCATGCTATTGAAATTTCCAGGGAAGTATTAGCAGGTATTTAAAGCTTTTATTTTTATTAAGTAGCTTTTTATGAAAAAGAAATTGTTTGATAAGGGATCCATTTTAGTAAAAGGCTTTGATAAGTTAGCATTCAGTGTTGCAACTTGTTTGTTGAATGGTGGCTATAGGGTAACTTTATTTACGGATAATGTTCAAAAAGCATTTGATTGCCTAAAGAAGCATAAAGAAAATATTGAAACATTTTCATCATCAACTTTAAATTTAGATAACCTGGAAATTGTGGATGACTTACGCAGTTTTGATTTTGAGCTAGCGATTGTTCTTACATCAGAAAATTTAACAGCAAAAAGAAATGCCATAAAAGAATTAGAACAGAACTTAAAAAATAATGCGATCATCTCAATAAATACAGAAAGTATTGCCTTAACTGATTTACAATTTGAGGCCCAATATCCTGATAGAATTATTGGAGTAAATTGGGTAGAACCTGCACATACAACGCGGTTTCTTGAAATTCTTTATAATGGTTCTAAAAATCAAGTTTATGCAGAAAAGTTTTGTGAATTGGCCAGATTAAATTTAGAGAAAGACCCTTATGTTGTTGTCAATTTCAGCATTCGTGCAAAATTGATGACGGCCATGATAAGGGAAGCAGGGTACCTTATACAAAATGGATATGCTACTCTTGAAGACATTGACAGGGCTTGTCGCAACGATGCCGGTTACTACCTTCCTTTTGCAGGTAATTTCAGGTATATGGACCTGATGGGAACCAGTGCGTATGGAATGGTAATGAAAGATCTTAATCCTGAGTTAGCTAAAGACATTGATATTCCTGTATGTTTTAAAGAAGTAATTGAAAGTGCTGAATTAGGGATGCAGGATAAGAAAGGTTTCTACAATTACAATGAAGGTGACCTGGAAAAATGGGAAGCGTTTTTTCAAAAATTTAGTTACGAGGTTCAGAATATTATGCACAGGTATCCTTTCAATTATGCTCCAGATGAATTTGCGGAAAATGAAAAGAGCTAAGATCAAAATATTAAACTTCGGAAGATAGGAGAGATTGATTTTGCTTCTTGCAAAAAACAATAAGCTGATGACATTCAAATACCTTAAACTGAAATGGTAATTTATAAACGAAAATGGTAAAACCTTTTATAATAGATGCCCACCTCGATTTGGCCATGAATGCCATCGAATGGAACAGGGATCTTTCCAGGCCGCTTAATGAGATCAGGCAGCGTGAAATGCATATGACAGATAAACCTGACCGCGGCAGAGGCACGGTTTGTCTTCCTGAATTACGTAAAGCGAGAATTGGGCTGGTAGTAGCAACTCAATTGTCAAGATATACCCCTGTCGGAAGTTCGCTACCGGGATGGAACTCACCACAACAGGCATGGGCGATGACCCAGGCTCAATTGGCCTGGTATAGGGAAATGGAAGCAGTTGGAGAAATGGTGCAGGTAACAAATAAGCAACAACTCAATGCTCATTTGCAATTATGGGAAAACAGCCAAGTTGCAGATGAAAAAAAACCTATTGGTTATATATTGAGTTTAGAAGGTGCAGACTCGTTGGTTGATATTACCTATTTACACAAAGCTTATGAAGACGGATTGCGTGCTATTGGACTATCACATTTTGGCCCCGGAAGATATGCTCCAGGTACAAAAATGGAAGGACCGATTACTCCTTTAGGTATAGATTTATTAAAAGAAATAGGTAAGCTAAACCTGATACTTGATGTAACTCATCTAACAGATGAAGGCTTCCAACAGGCAATGAATATTTATGAGGGACCGGTTTGGGCAAGCCATCATAATGTTAGAAAGATTGTCCCCAATCAACGTCAATTAAATGATGAGCAGATCAGGCAATTGATAGATAGAGGAGCGGTGATTGGTGGAATGTTGGATTGCTGGGCGATGGATATACGCTTTATAGATAAGATCTCCGATCCATGGCAACTTGATATCCGATTAGAAAACATCGTTGATCATTGGGATCATATTTGCCAGGTTGCCGGCAATGCAAATCATATTGCGATAGGCAGCGATTTAGACGGCATTTTCGGAACAGAGCAATCGCCCTGGGATTTGAATTCCATTGCAGATTTACAAAAATTCCAGGACATATTAACTAAGCGCGGTTACAAACAAGAAGACATTGATAATATTTTTCATGGCAATTGGTTAAGGTTTTTGAATAATGCGTGGACTTGATTTAATAAATCAATTTTAAAAAACATATACACTCCGCTTCATCCAACAATCCCTATTATGTCCTCCTGGTATGCATTAAATAATGAAGAAGTAATACATTCGCCGGCGCTATTAATTTTTCCAGAACTAATTAAAAAAAATATTTGCATAGCTAAAGACCTGGTGGCAAACCGCTCCAGTTTACGTCCGCACGTGAAAACGCATAAAATAAGTGAAGTAGCACAGATGTTCCTTGAAGATGGAATTGATAAATTTAAATGTGCTACAATTGCTGAAGCAGAAATGCTGGCAATAATCGGAGCAAAAGATATTTTATTAGCCTACCAGCCATCGATTGCAAAATCAAAGCGATTACTAAGATTAGCAATGAAATTTCCCGGAACCGTTTTTTCCTGTTTAATTGACAATTTAATATCCGCCGAAAATATTTCTAAAGTATTTGAAAATGAAAAAATGAAAGTGTTTATTGATATAAATGTTGGTATGAACAGAACAGGGGTAAAACCTCAATATGCTTCAGCCTTATTTCATAGCTGTGAAAATTTATCAAACCTTGAGCTAACAGGTTTGCATGTTTATGATGGTCATATTCACCACACTGATTTATCTGTACGCAAAAAACTTTGTGATGAAGTTTTGGAAATTGTAAATAAAGTAAAAGTTTCTATTGAAAAAGTATCAGGAAAGCAATTACAATTAGTTATGGGAGGCTCACCAACTTTTCATCTCTATTCTGGAAAGGATATTCAAACCAGTCCCGGTACTTTTGTTTTTTGGGATGAGGGATATCGCACCATCTTGCCTGATTTAAAATTTCATTT
Source organism: Chitinophagaceae bacterium (assembly GCA_046595095.1). Classification (GTDB taxonomy): domain Bacteria; phylum Bacteroidota; class Bacteroidia; order Chitinophagales; family Chitinophagaceae; genus Ginsengibacter. The sequence continues at coordinate 708 of JBKJPO010000090.1, read as the reverse complement.
GGCTGCAGTGCTGCTTGTAAGGGTGATTTCTATTATTGACGAAACAAATTTATGTCTTGATCTCGGGCATAAAGCCATTGCTTCAGAAAATCCTTTGCCCAGGGTTAAGTTTCTCAATGTGGACAATGTAAAAGAAATAGGATACAGCGAGGAGCATCTTGTGGTTAATGTAAAGGATACAGGTAAACATGCCATTGGCGATGTATGGTATGGTGTGCCTTATCATATTTGTCCAACTGTTTCTATGTACAATGTAGTGCATGTGATTGAAAACAATATTTACACAAAACAATGGAAAGTTATTGCAAGAGACAGGGCAATCAGTATTTAAGAGGCGGCAGTGGCAGTGGGCAGGGGCAGTAACAGGCAGAGCGATGAATGTGGCTTTGTTACAGTCGATGAAAGTCAATAATATTTTTTTAATAATCAATTTAAATTTCTATATCCAATTCTCAACTGCTACTGCCACTGTCACTGCATTCTTTGTCCAGTATCTCTATTGTTTTATTATAAAAATCTTTTGCATGTTCTGCAGTTCTTCCAATACATACCATACCTAATTTACCGTATTGAGAAACCGCGCCGATCATATGAAACATTACTCCACACTGCCTTACACCATCGTATTGAATTCCGTTACATAGGGCAATATCAATGAGGTCGTGTGGAGAGAGGCCTTTATATTTTTCATTAAATACATTATCTGAG
>JBKJPO010000062.1:0-6416 GCA_046595095.1 Chitinophagaceae bacterium | reverse complement strand
GAAATGGTGGCAATTTTACAGGAGAGGGGTTGATTTATACATCTCAATTCAAGGAATTAAAAAAGTAATTGCTTTGTGTGAAGTAACCAAGCATTTGACTTTTGATATGTTGAAACTGGAGTGGTTTACACTGAAGAGTTTTAAAATATGCACAAGGGAATGGTTTGGTTTTTGTAAAAAATGACGACCTGCAAAACAAAGAATGAACACAATAGCTACAATGGATTTATTATTTCAATATTTCAGCAATTTCAATCTGCTTTCTAAAGAGGCTGAAAAAGCCATTGAGGAAATTAGCAATATTGTTACCAGTAAAAAAAACAAAGACCTTCAACCCATTGGGCATACATGCAAGACTATTTACTTCATCAATAAAGGGCTTGCCCGTATTTATTACCTCAAAGATGGCATTGATATTACAGAAAGTTTTGCGTTTGAAAACAACATCATTGCAAGGGTAGAAAGTTTGTTTACAGGTAAACCCAGCAGAAAGGCGATACAAATATTAGAAGATGCAGAAATAGTTGCTATCAATGCCAACCAATTATTTAAACTCTATGACACTTTCCCCGAAATAGAAAGATTATTTCGTAAAATATTTGAAGCAGCGTATGTAGATACTGTAAACAGAATTGAAGGGATGCAATTTCATACAGCAGAAGAAAGGTATAAGGCATTAATCAGTGAAGCCCCCAATGTTTTACAAAGAGTTCCTTTAAAATATGTTGCCTCATATTTAGGCATTACACAAGTAAGTCTTAGCCGTATCAGAGGCATGAGGTAATTATTTATCTTATGTTAAAGGAATAGCCATTTATTGCCACCAATTTTGTGAAATTAAATTTCACTACATGGAAGGCATTAAAGAAATCAATACAAATACGCTTAGAAGCTGGTTAGAAGAAGGCAGGCAGGTTTCAATACTTGATATACGTCCCATTCAGGAACGTACTGAATGGTTTATCCCGGGCAGTATTTACCTTAATGCTTACGACAAACTAAAAGCAAACAATCCAAATGCTTTACAAGGTTTACACCTTGATAAAAACATTCCGGTAGTAGCTATCTGTGCAGGTGGTAAAACAAGTGCAATAGCTGCCGATATTTTGCAAATACAAGGTTATGAAAGCTACTCATTACAGGGAGGCATGAAAGGCTGGAGCTTGTCATGGAATACAGCAAAAATTTCTTTCTCTGATTTTGAAATAATACAATTCAGAAGAACAGGAAAAGGATGTCTTTCATACATCATTGCATCAGCAAATGAAGCCATTGTAGTAGATGCTTCGCTGCCAATAGAAGCCTATCAGGAACTACTGCAAAAACAGCAACTCACTTTAAAGCATGTAATAGAAACACATTTGCATGCCGACCATCTTTCAAGGTCAAAACAATTGGCCGAAAGTAGTAAGGCAGCTTTACACTTGCCAGTACCAAACAAGGTAAATTTTGATTTTACACCAGTAAACCATGATACATTATTACAAATTGGTAACATAACCATCAAAGCAATCCAAACACATGGCCACACTTTAGAAAGCACCAGTTATTTGATTGATAATAAAGTATTGCTTACTGGTGATACACTTTTTATTAATGGTGTTGGCAGACCCGATTTAAAAGCAAACAATGATGAAGCAAAAGAAAAATCAAAAATGCTTTATCAGTCCTTGCAGAAAATATTAGCATTGGATGAAAACATAATTGTAATGCCAGCCCATACCAGTCAGCCAATTGATTTTGATAATACAGTTATTCAAACAACTATTGAAAACATCAAACAAAATGTAGCCATACTGCAACTCAATGAAGCAGAATTTACCAACACCATTTTACAACGTATTCCACCAACACCAGCCAATTATCTTTCCATTGTTGAGAAAAATATCAAAGGCGATTTTAGCGACATAAACCCTATTGATTTAGAAGCAGGAGCAAACAGGTGTGCCATATCATAAACAGCAGTAAAATGGAAATTAAATTAGGCTTGAAAGAAAATTGGAAACAATTTTGGCTATTGGTTTTTATCAATGCGTTGGTAGGCGGTATGATTGGTTTAGAAAGAACATTGTTGCCAGAGATTGCAGCAAAAGAATTTCATCTTACATCCACTTCAATTATTTTATCCTTCATTATTGTTTTTGGCTTATTCAAAGCAATCACAAACTATTTTACTGGTGCATTAGCAAACAGGTTCGGCAGAAAAAAACTCTTAGTCTTTGGATGGCTAATTGGCTTACCTATTCCATTTATACTGATGTACGCAACCAGTTGGAACTGGATTATTGCTGCAAACATACTATTAGGCATCAATCAGGGCTTAACCTGGAGCAGTACAGTTACAATGAAAATAGATTTAGTTGGAGAAAAGGAAAGAGGCTTTGCAATGGGTTTAAATGAATTTGCAGGTTATGGTGCAGTTGGGCTTGTTGCACTTGCTACAAGCACAATAGCGGCAAAATACGGCTTACGTCCGTATCCATTTATGATAGGCATTGTATTAGTTGTTTTAGGCATTTTATTATCATGGTTCTTTGTAAAAGATACTTCAGGCCATGTAAAGAAAGAAGCACTGCAAAAGAACAATGCACCTTTATTGCAAAATGTATTTACAGAAACATCATGGCTCAATAAAAATTTAGGTTCAGTATCACAGGCAGGTTTGATAAATAATTTAAACGATGCAATGATTTGGGGTATTATGCCTGTTCTATTAGCACAAAGAAATTTCAGTATAGAACAAATAGGAATTATAACAGCTACTTACCCGGCAGTATGGGGCTTAGGGCAATTAATAACAGGTAAATTGGCAGACAGCTATTGCAAAAGAGATTTACTTTTTTGGGGAATGTTATTACAGGGTATAGCAATTATTTTGATAACATTTTCAAGCACCATCACTCATTACATTGCAATTTCAGTAGTATTAGGCATTGGTACTGCAATTGTTTACCCTACCTTCTTATCAAGCATTGCAGAAGATACAAACCCTCAACAAAGAGCAAAGAGTTTAGGTGTGTTCCGTTTTTGGAGAGACTTAGGCTATGTAATTGGTGCATTGATTACAGGCATTTTTACTGATTTTATAAGCATTGATTTTTCAATTTTCTTTATAGGTATTCTCACCATTACATCCTCATTGGTAGTCATATACAGAATGAATTGCAAAGCACAGGCAAAGAAATTATTTAGAATTTCAGCAACAGGGTAATTTATTAAGATAACAATTAGGGCATTACCCTACGGGCCGGGCTTTCCGCTACAATATTTTTTGAAACAAAAAAGGATTTCCGCTTCAATCCCTAATGCAAAGAAAAGCGGTGTTCGTTCCTCACGAATTTAATAACCCACCCGGCTACTCACAAGAACGGCTTGTGCAGTGTCCTTCCCACAAAGCCAACGCTACCACTGCACCTGTGGTATAGCCGCCATTTTTAACTGCCATACTTTTTGTTTGGTGTGAGCAAACGCATACAGCACATTGCTATTCTCATTTCGCTATCGCTACATTGTGGTAGCAAAGAGCTGTGCCATCACACCACACCAAAAAAAAGACGCTACACTCCAACCACCACCACCGTTTCGCTTATGGCAGTATAAAAATTGGCGGAAGCTAAATAACATAATGCAGCAAACCTCGCCAACCTGCAAAGGTTGGCTATAAACGAACATAAAGGGCTTGTGCAGTTGCACTTCTTTTATTCATTCATGTAGCCTATTTGTTGCCCTATCTTCGTAAGCCCTTGATAGTAAAGGGAACTGTACTTTTTGTACTGGTAAATAACCACCGTGAAAATTAATTCCAAATGATATTCATTTGAAATATTTCAATCCCTACTGAACAGCTCTCACCACCAGTCCTTTACTTCTTAACCGCATTATTCAGGTTTGCAATATACCCTTTGCTCACAGGTATCGTTACCTTATTAATTGTGAGTTGTTGCCGTTCTATTTTATCGATTTTATTAATTGCAACAAGGAATGACCGGTGTATCCTCAGAAATTTATCGGAAGGCAGCATGCTTACTGCTTCATTAAAGGTGCTTCGTGAAAGTATATTTTTATCCTTCAAAACGATGCCTGTAATGTCGGTCATCTTTATGAGGGTTATACTGAATAAAAAAGCCGTCCTACCTCAGGTAGGACGGCTCAATAAAAAGAATTATTAATACAAATATTTCAAAGCTGTTATATCATTATTATTAAACGGACGGTTAGTTGTACTGCTCAAACATGCAAGCATCCAGGAGGCTGCATCAGGACCAGTAGGTGTGCCGGGTATGTGTACAGCGCCTACACCGGTAGTTTCCTGACCCTCATTACCTCCCGAGCCACAGCTATAAGCACGGTTCATATAGTCAGTATGACGGAAGCCAATGCAATGCCCCATTTCATGTGTCAGTACGGTTGTCATAAAATTGTCGCTGTAAGTAGTATACCTGTTAGCGTATTTAATTTCATAGTAAGGATTGCCACCTGTCGGGAATCCTGCTGAGGCTATATATTGGCCGGTGTTTACAATTTTGATATTTATGTTACCATTATTGCTTACACGCTGAAAAGTGAGAACCAGGCCCTGCGCATTGTAACGTGCAATAGCATTATCGATGGATGATGAGAAACCGGCAGGGATATTACCGCTTGCGCTTACAGTAATTGTTCGGGGGGTTCCGGTTACAAGGTTGAAAGTTCGGTACTGTTCAACTTCTGCAATTCTAAGCCTTGGCGAAGTAGGTCTTTCATTTAGACTTGCGTCAGAAAGAAAAATGTCTCCTTCTACGAGGTAACCTCCTTCTGTTATCTGCACATTGGAAGTGTTGAATCCAAGATTAGAAATCTTGGTCATCGTTTCCTGAGAAATTTCTTCCGGTCCGGTTGCCTCCTTCTTACAGGAGGTGATTGCGAAACTTACAATCATAATACACATTAGGGTTTTCATCAAGCGTCTCATGTAGTTTAAATTGTTTAATGTGAGAATAAAGTCCAAATACCATCATGGTATTTTTGAGATAGACAAGATATCGAAAATATGTGAAATTGATGAAACCCTTTACCCACAATCCTTTTAAATGATCTGGCACATGTTTAAAGTTGTATTTTTGCCCAGGGAAAATTTACATGGATATGACAAAATCCGATAAAAATTATAATGCCTAAACCCATGAACCGAGTTTCTTCGAAAAAGTATTCCATCGTTTTATTAAGACGGTTGTTCTTAATGCTATGTTTCCTTTTCACACAATTGGCTTATTCCCAGCAAAAATTACCAGGCCATAAAATCTCCCCGGGTTTATTACAAAGGATAAAATCAGGTATAATTACAGGTAAATCAAAATTTATCATCACAATATCAGGAAATATCCTGCCAAACGAAATCAAAATCTTAAATGCAGAAGAAAAGAAAATAAATGATTATGGGGATTTTTCATTTTTTGAAATACGGATTACTGTTGATGAATTGCTGTCAAAAGTGATACTTGCACCAAATCTGATTTTTGTAGAAGATGCTTCAAGAACACCCAAAGAAGAATTACTGATCAGCAACCTTGACCTTAGCGCCAATAAAATTAATCTTGTGCACAGGAAATTTTCGCAATGGAACGGGGATGGGATTACAGTTTCAGTAAAAGAAAATAAACCCGATACGACTGATATAGATTTTAAAGGAAGGTTTATTACCACCCACCTGGCATCGGCTATTGTTAGCTCTCATGCTTCAATTATGTCTACCCTTATTGCCGGGGGAGGTAATTCATGGCACCTGGGAAAAGGTGCAGCCTGGGGAAGCACCATTAGTTCATCAAACTTTGCTACGCTTTTACCTGATGCCCTCTCTGCTTATCAGCAATATAATATTTCTGTGCAAAACCATTCTTACGGAGTGGGAATAGAAAATTTTTATGGAGCTGATGCGGCAGCTTACGATGCAACAGTTTTCAGCAATCCTTCGCTACTTCACTTTTTTTCGTCAGGAAATTCCGGAACTTCTGCAAGTACCACCGGGGTTTACTCCGGTCTTACAAAGTTTGCTAATCTTACCGGTAGTTTTAAGATGGCCAAGAATTCCATAGCAGTGGGGGCAACCGATTCTTTCGGCGTTGTGGCAGCAATTAGTTCAAAAGGGCCTGCACATGATGGAAGAGTAAAACCCGAACTGGTGGCATTTGGCGAAGACGGAAGTTCGGGCTCAGCAGCATTGGCTTCAGGTACGGCCCTAATATTACAGCATAGTTATAAGCAGCTAAATGGTTCTTTACCGGCCAGTAGCCTTATAAAAGCAGTTTTGATCAACAGCGCTGATGATGTGGGGAATAAAGAAGTTGATTATGCCAATGGTTATGGCAGCCTAAATGCATTGAATGCTGTGAAGACATTCCAACTGAGCAGATTCATGAACGGATCTGTTTCTCATTCCG
>JBKJPO010000519.1:0-4086 GCA_046595095.1 Chitinophagaceae bacterium | reverse complement strand
TCGCCAGGCATATCAATATCCATCAATACCACATCAGGTTTATACACTCTTGTAATAGTTGCGGCATCAATACAATTATTATAATCACCTGCCATTTCATATTCCGGCTGGCTTTTCAGCAGGTAAGCCAGGGATTCGCGAAGCTTATCATTGTCTTCAAATATGATGATACGTATGGGCATTTCGGTAAAATTATAATTTTGCCATTAAATTATATATCACTCAATTGACTAACTTTCCCGACAACGGTATTTCGATTTCAATGAGTGTACCTTTTGTGGGGGATGCTTTAACAGTTGTGCTGCCTTTCCATTTTGCTGTTCTGGATCGAATATTTTTCAATCCATTGCCTTTAGTTAAAACGGAGTGATCAAACCCTTTGCCATCATCTTTAATTTTTAGGAGCAGCTTTCCATTTTGCCAGTGTATATCTATCCAAACATTATTTGCCGAGGCATGTTTTAGAATGTTATTCATTAGTTCTTTGTAAATAAGATACACATCTCTTCGCTGCTCCATATTTAGTATTTTTCCGGCAATATTTTCATTCATGTTCAGGTGCAAGATTGTATTGCTATTATCAAATAGCTCCGCCGCATACCTGCGCATTCGCGACATGGTTTCTTCAATAGAGTCGTTGCCAGCATTTACGCTCCAGATAATATCATTCAAGGCCTGGCTAGTTGCCGTAACTTCTTCTGTTATGCGATTTAGAAATTTTTCTGCCTCCTGCGGGTGTCCCAGGTTTTTACGGCTTATCTCTGATAACATATTGATATTAGTGAGGGTAGAACCAATATCATCGTGCAGATCTGATGCAATACGGTTACGTACTTTTTGCAATCGCAGCAACTGCCTTATCCGGTATAAATAAAAGCTGTAAAATAATAGTAATGCAACTATTCCAATCAAAGAATAAAACCACCATGTTTGCCAAAAAGGCGGGCTGATATAAAATTTAAAATTTGCCGGAACCCCCCATTGACCATTCCATCCTTTTGTTCTTACTTCAAAACAGTAATGACCGGGCTGAAGGCTGGCGTAAAAAACATTGTGCACGTTATAAGGTTTACTCCACGTTGTATCTGCAGCACCTAATAAGCGGTAACTATATAAAATTTGATTTTCATTAATAAAACCCGGAGCAGAAAACTCAAACTCCGCCTGGTTCTGATAATATTTTAACTGCACTTCTCTGCCCTCCTTGTGCGCATTGTGATCAAAAGTTGTATCTCCTAAATTTATGGAAGTGATATATACCGGCAGAGCCAAAGTATTCTCTGTTTCTCCATCAATAATATTAACCAGTCCTTTATTTGTGCTAAACCACAGCGAATGATTATTCCACGGCAAGATGGCATTGATTGTGGCAAAAAAATTACTTATACGGCTGAAGTTAAAAACACGGAACGTATTGCGTTCGGGTATTAATTTATCAATACCAAGGACAGAGCCTATCCAAATGAAACCTCTGGTATCTTCAGCTATGGCACGGATCCAGTTTGATGTTAATCCATTCTCTACATTAAAGCACTGAGAAATATATTCATCAGTATTTTTGTACTTTAATTGTACAACACCCTGGTATCTTGTTCCAACCCAAATATTTCCATTAATGTCTTTAAACATGCTACGAATGTTTTTATCCGGCAACAGATATGAATAGTCTTTAACTGACAATCTTATCCGTTGGCTATCCGATATATTATTTGCTTTTGAATATTGAATTCGATATAAACCATTATCATGTGTACCCGCCCACAGAAAGCCCTTTTTGTCAATGAGCAATTCAGTTATGCGAAAAGGAAAAGACTTTTCATAGTATGCTTTATTCATAACACTGATTATAAGACCAGACCCGGTACCACTGAAAATAATCCCATTTGCATCCATCACAGAACTGCTCACTGTACCTACTGGTAGTGTTGGCAAAATATATTCTTCAATAACATGATTTACACTATCATATTTTCCAAACAAGTTATTGTTGCCATACAATAATACAGGATTGCTGTTTTGTACAAAGCCTCTATATAATAAATTATGGTTTGTACTTAGAGAAGCAAATAGCTTATCTTCTGCATTATATAATTGCATCCCCGTTTCTGTGCCGATAACTAAATTTTCTTTGTTAAGAGGGAATAGAATGCCAACCCTGGTCGACGTCAACCCATTTCTGGTTGAATAGAGGTTGACTTGGTTTTTTGTAACCAATTTCGCAAGTCCCTGAGAAGTTCCTATCCAGATATTTTTTTCTTTATCCTGGTAAATGCATGAAATATCATCTGAAGGTAATCCGTCTTTCTCCAAAAATAATTGCCAGGTTTTATCTGGACGTATTTTGACAAGTCCGTGTGTAGTTGCTATCCAAAAATTATTATTAGCATCTTCCAGCATGTCATTAACAGGACGATGGCTGAGTACAGGGATATCAAAATGGGCTGGCAGTAAACTAAAACGAAATGGCTGATTATTCTTTTGAATAATTGAAAAAAGCCTTAATCCATTATTTGTGCCTACCCATATTTTGTTTTTGGCATCTTTAAAAATCTTTAGTACCAAAAAATCTTTGGGTTGTTTTATTTCAGAAAATAAATCATAGCGCCTGTTTAAGATACGAAGAGAACTGTCGGAACCCCCTATTAAAAGCGAATCATTTACCTCTGTAAGATCATTGTAAGTTGAATGGGGAAATTGCTGTGACGGTTTTATGAGGTTCCCATTTTTAATTTCGTATAAGCCGTTTGTGTCTGTTGCCGCAATCACTCTTTTATCGTGAGTTATAAAGAATTGATTTATGATCACACCACGAAAAGCAGCTTTCTTCAGAATAGCATCCTTCTGAAATATATCAATAGCGCCGTTATTCTCTGCAACAAATAATTTTCCATCATCCGATTCATGAAAATCATTCACCATATTATGAGAAAGACCATTTGCAGTTGTGTAATTAATGAATTTGTTACCATCATATTTACTCAAACCTTCCCAGGTGGCAATCCATATAAAGCCTTTGGTATGCTGGTAAATGCGCCTTACAGGGTTCGACACCAGCCCATCTTCTATTGTATAGGTTTTAAAAATAAGCTGCTGGGCATCCGCAGAAATAAAAGAACAGAAATGTGTAGCTAAAAAAAATATAATAAACTGATTCTTCAAAATGCAGTGTAAATAATTTATTATAAAATTCGCATTGGCTCAGAGGTGGTAAAGAACTTGTATTTAACAAATAGATTTTCTATTTTCTCAAGTCTGATTTTTTTGTTTACTCACTACATTTTTTTATTTTTCATTTCTTTTTGATTTATCAAGGTTCGCAACCATTAGTGTCAAGATCACTTTTGCCAATTGACTTATAAAAGTCTTGCGCCATTTGTACACATGTCTTAGGGTTTTGGCATTCTAACAAAAATTACAAGTTTGTAAAATCGCTCATTGTTTCACCAGGCAACGTTGCAAACTTTCCAATTCCTGGTTTTATTCATTCATTATTTACTGCTTCCTGTCCAGGCTTCACTGCTGTTATGAATATAAGCTTATAAAATTTCAGAGGTCAATTTATTTTACCAGCAGCTTTTCCAATTTTTCCAACCTTGCTTTTAAATCAACGTTATCTTTTTTTAATTCCTCAATTTGCTTTTGCTTGTTATCCAGCTGGAATTGCTTGTCCTCCAAAATCAATTGCTGCTCCTGTACTGATTTTACCAATGGCATGATAAACTGGCTGTAGGCAAGGCTGTAATGGTCCTTATCATGTTGGGGCTTAAATACGCCATCAAAATTGTAGCCTAAATCCTCAGCAATTTTTTCAACATCCTGTGCCAGAAAACCAGTGCGGAGTTTTTTTGGTCCTTCATAATCAGCATGCATTGCATTGTTTGTGGGAATGATCCCTGTTTTAGTAAACCCTGCAAGTTTTTTTTCATCGAAATAATAAGTAACGGGTTTTAGTTTTTTGATAAAATCCAGGCCAGGTACATTTTCATTGATATTGAATTTAAATCTTTTATCAGAAAACTAAAACCCGTTACTTATTATTTCGATGAAAAAAAACTTGCAGGGTTTACTAAAACAGGGATCATTCCC
>JBKJPO010000100.1:0-8492 GCA_046595095.1 Chitinophagaceae bacterium | reverse complement strand
TAATCTTTCCGTCCTTTCCCTCACAAGTGAAATAGCGGATGAATAGGGGGATCCTTTGCTTAACAACCATCCTCCTCCGCTCTTTATGCGCAAGCCAAGTTCTGATAGAATCAGTTGTATATTTCAATGAATCTTTCGACCTTGAATTCGTACTATCATTCCTTGCAATATAAAATGCGAGCTTCTGCCACTCCTGCACACGCACGCAGCCATGTGAGAGGGCGCGTGATGCATTCTTAAATAAATAACGCTGGTTAGTATCGTGCAAGTATACACTGTATGGATTATTAAAATTAAATTTCAATACACCCAATGCATTATCATCACCACTGCCTTGTACTACTTTGAAAGGAATCCCCGTTTTGTATTTTGCCCAATTGATTGTATAAGGATCGATTACCGTCCCTTTACTATCTATCAGGCTATATCCTCTCCTTGCCAGGTATCCCGGGTTACGTTTTAGTCCGGGTAAAATTTCTTTTTTAATTATACTTGCAGGAATTGTCCATTGTGGGTAAGTGATCATATCGGATATCTCGCCATTCAGCGTAGGTGTTCTCGTGCCTGGCTTGCCAACAATCACTTTAGATTCCAGTTCTAAAGTATCGCTATCCCATAACCGGAGATAGTAGGCCGGCAGGTTCACCCAGATGTATTTTTTTGGAAGTTCAGCCGGTAATTGTTTATAACGGTCAAGCGTAATTGCAATGCGTTTAAACCTTTCTTCATCCGACATATTGAGGCTTCTTACTGTTGCCGCGCCTAATTTGCCATCAGCGGTTAAGTTTTTTGCCTTCTGCAATTTTTTTAACGCCGCGGCGAACTGGACTGAATCCGGCAATTTGCTCATTGCAGCGATAAAGCCTCCTTCATATAATCGCTTTTGAACATTTTTAACCAAAGCGATTGAATCTTTATTTGGATAAACAACATACGTATATTTTTTCCTGTCCATACTATCCAGGAAACGGCCAATACCATTTCTTAATTCCATATAACCTGCATGCCCAGGCTCAAGCTTTGTGATAACATTTGAGATTGTGCCTGAGTGAATAGCTTCTTTGAGATGCTTTACAAAAAAAGCATCAGCCATCGCCGTGTCTGCTGAGAGGGAAATACTATCAGGCAACAACCTGCCTTCTTTAACCTGGGCAAATATTCGCAGGAGGCCATCCGTCAATAACAGGTCGGCCCTTGTCCATAATACCGCATCCATTCTAGCTATCGAGTCTTGCAGGCTTCTGCGGAGAACTTTCAGTTCTGTAGCGTGGAAATCTTTTGGAAAAAGTCCATACATTTCAGAATGATCGATTAGGTCAAAAATGGAATCAGCAAGCGGCTGCCATTTCTCCATTACACTCCATGCATTCTTATAACCGCTTTCTTTATAAAATGTATGAAGAGGGCCAGGTAGATAAATTCTTAAGGAATCATTTATCTTACCCCCGTTTGCCCTTGCAAACTCTAAGATCTCTTCAATGTTTTGAGTTATCTTTTCATCGATCTGCTCAGGTGATTCCACAATCTGGCTCTCCTTTGGTTGAGAGGGATTATTACAGGAATGAAGTATGATGAGTAAAAAAACGGCAGTATAAAAAATAGCCTGGTTCTTAAAAACGATCATAAAATGTTGTAAATATTTTAGTTTGCTTATTCATGCAGACTTAGTTAGTTGGTGCAGTAAAACGAAAAATAAACTGGTATCAATGAGGATAATAATTTTCCGCCTGGTATTCTTATATTGGATTTGGCCTTTGGGGATTCTTGGACAAGATACAATTTTGAATCAACATAATCTATGGGTGATCAGCAGGGTGGAAACATCAGGGGAAATTGTTAAAAATGATTCTACAAAAGAAATAATAGATCTCAACCTGCTCACAGCTGGTATTCAAATTGATCTAAAATATGCAACAAAGCAGAATTTCTTAAAAAAAAGCAGTCGAAATGAAATAACATGGGTCGGGGGCTCACGGTCTTCGATGCTTACAGGCCATATCCTGTAACGGAAAAGATTTGGGAGGCAATAAAAGATGATCGCTATGTTGCTGTGGGTGAAACCCATGGTTTGATGCATTTGGTAGCCGTGCAACCCCGAAGGGGTTGAATACGAATAGCCGTGGGTGAAACCCATGGTTGGATGCATTTGATAGCCGTGCAACCCCGGAGGGGTTGAATGCGAATAGCCGTGGGTGAAACCCATGGTTTGATAGCCGTGCAACCCCGGAGGGGTTGAATTTCATAACATGTTACATTCAACACCTCCGGGGTTGCAACTCTTACAACGGCCTGTGTCCATGGGTTTCACCCACCGCTATTCACATTAAAGCCCTCCGGGCTTATTAAATTTCGCAAGTTTCGTTGCGAGAAAATCAATTTTTTCAGGCACGGCTCAGGAGTTCTGAAATTATGAATTATGAATTTTTTTGGATTGTTATTGGCATAAGTTATGAGGTCATCATATTTTGCTCAATTCAGAATTCTCAATATCTTCTGCTCGCAGATCATCAGGTCAGCAAGTACGAATGCTGTTACAGATTCCAGCACAACGGGAACGCGTAGGGCTATGCATAAATCATGGCGGCCCTTAACTACAAAAGCTTCTACCTGGTTAGTTTCTATATTAAGTGTTTGCTGTTCTTTTGGTGTTGATGATGTAGGTTTAATTGCTATACGAAAGACCAGTTCATTACTATTGGTTAAACCACCGGTAACTCCCCCAGCATGATTTGTGCGGGTTGTACCCTCCGCGTTTTCTATTGCATCATTATGTTCGCTACCAAACATTCGTGCTGCAGGGAAACCTGTTCCAAATTCGATGGCCCTTACTGCAGGAATAGCAAATACCGCATGCGCAATCAGTGATTCCACGGAATCGAAGAAAGGCTCTCCCAGGGCAGAAGGTAATCCACCAACTTTGCATTCTACAATACCCCCAACGGAATCATGTGCATCCATCGCCTTTTGAATTCCTTTTTCAACATCCGTCTCACCTCCTACTTCAATTACATTTGCCTTAATATTTATTGAACCCAATAATTTCTTTGCTACCACACCTGCAGCAACCAGGCACAAGGTAAGCCTGCCACTGAAATGACCACCGCCACGAAAATCTTCAAATCCACCAAATTTTTTTGATGCTATAAGATCAGCATGGCCCGGTCTTGGCGTAGCACGTTGTTTTGTATAGTCAGTGCTTCTTGTATTTGCATTTTCAAAAAGGATTGTAAGCGGCGCGCCTGTAGTGATGTCATTGAATACGCCCGTCATCAATTGTGGAAGGTCATCCTCCTTTCTTGTAGTAGTGCCAAGGGCACCGGGCCTTCGTCTATCGATATCCGTTACAAAATCTTCAACCTTTAATGGCAAACCAGCCGGGCAGCCATCAATAACTATCCCCACGTAATTGCCGTGCGACTCGCCGATAATGCTGACCCTGAATAATTTTCCAAATGAATTCAATGATAAATGTTTTGTTATGATTGTAAAGATACGGAAGCACCAAGCATTTGAAGATGTGTAAAAAATTCCGGGTATGATTTGTTAACTGCTTCGGCTCCATCAATTTCTGTATTCCCTTTACTCCCAAGAGCCAAAACGGCACAGGCCATCGCTATGCGGTGATCGTGATTCGAGAAAACACTATTCCCGCCGGGCGTTGTTCCTCCATAAATGATCATAGTATCATCCTCGAGGTCTACGCGTATCTGCATCTTTGCAAATTCCTTTTGAATTGTTAATGCACGGTTACTTTCCTTATGCAAAAGCCTTCCTGCTCCTTCTATCTTTGAAATACCATTACAATATGCTGCAAGTGCCGCCAACGGAGGAAACAGATCGGGACAATCTGTTGCATCAAATTGAAACGGCTTGAGGATTGAGCGGCTTATTGTTATTTTATCATCATGCATTTTAATTTCACAACCTGCACGTTGAAGAAGTCCGAGTAACGCACGATCTGCCTGCATTGAATTCATGTCTAAGCCGGCAAGTGTTACCTCTCCGGCTACAGCTCCGGCTACCAATAATGGCGAGGCACTGCTCCAGTCACTTTCAACAGTATAGTGTATTGTATGTTTAGAACTCCCAGCCGGGTGGATGATAAAATGCCTGTAGTTTTCATGCTCAACATTGTAACCAAATTTTTTCATCATTTGCAACGTGAGATCAATATATGGTTTGCTTGCAAGTTGGTTAACGGTTATAACTACACGCTGTTTTGTTATTGCCCCAAATGCGATCAACAAACCAGTGAGATACTGAGAACTTAACGAACCGTCAACTATTATATCCTTCGGTTGTAGTGGACCGATAACTTTTAGTGGTAGCTTTCCACCAGCAGATTTTACCTCTACCCCAAGGCCCGGAAGAACCTCTTCAAAAAAGGAAATTGGCCTGCTTAACAAACTGCCGGTACCCGTAATCGTAATTTCTTCGTGGCTTATGGCTGCTATAGAAGCAAACATACGCAAAGACAATCCGCTCTCACCGCAATGCATTGTATTGGCCACCGGAGCAATACCCTGACTTTCAACAATTATTGTCTCACCGTCATAGGAAATTTTTGCTCCCAATGTCCTGGCTATTTCAATTGCAGCAAGGTCATCATTACTTTTTCCGGGATTATGAACCTGGGTTATTCCTCTATGCAACAATGCCAGGGCACATGCTCTTTGCATTGCACTTTTTGAAGCTGGTACCACGATCTCTCCATGCAATACCGAAGATTTGATAATTGCTTTCAACTCCAAACTGTTTTAATCTCATC
Source organism: Chitinophagaceae bacterium (assembly GCA_046595095.1). Lineage (GTDB taxonomy): Bacteria > Bacteroidota > Bacteroidia > Chitinophagales > Chitinophagaceae > Ginsengibacter. Next base: position 3,724 of record JBKJPO010000100.1, on the reverse strand, counting down.
AAAACTTAAAGGCGTTACCACTGCATCTCCAATATTGTTCAGGAGAATGAAATTTATCCTGTCACCAATACGTTTCTTGTCGTGCCTAATCAGCTCGAGTATTTTATCTATTTCGAGATTGGCACTTGTTGGCAAATAATATTTTTCCAGGAGGCTAATTATCTGCGCTGAAATTGCAGGATCCAGTCCAGCGAATTTTTCAGATAACCTACAAGCATGAACCATCCCGATACTAATAGCATGGCCATGAGGCAGGTCATGTATGGTTTCCACTGCATGACCGATTGTATGCCCAAAGTTGAGTAACTTTCTTTCGCCTTCTTCAAATTCATCTCTCATAACAATTGAAATTTTTATTTCAACATTATTCCTGATCATTGCTTTCAACATTTCCTTTGAATGCACAATGCTCGCCACTTCATTTTCTTTCAGCAAAGAAAATAAGACAGGGTCCTTGATACAGGCATGTTTTATAATTTCTGCAAAACCATTTATCCATTCTTTTTCGGGAAGCTGGGATAGAAACGATTGATCATGTAAGATGAATGATGGCTGACTAATCGTTCCCACCATGTTTTTTACCACTCCTACATCGATCCCATTCTTTCCACCGATGGAAGCGTCTACGATACAGAGTAAGGAAGTGGGTACAAACCCAAATTTTATTCCGCGCATGTATACGGAGGCAACGTAACCCGTAATATCAGTTACCACTCCTCCGCCTACTCCGATTAATGTTGTATAGCGATCTGCTTCGAGCTGTACCAGTTGCTCTATGATCCGGTCAACAGTAAATTGCTGTTTATTATTTTCACCGGGTTCGATCGTGATAGTTTTCCAGCCGGTGAATTTCTCAGGGTAAATTTTTTCGATATTCTTATCGGTAATTATGATAGCCCGGGATTTATCTACTATCTCCTGCAGATCGTTAAAACCTGCATCAAAATAAAACTGGGTAGCCTGTTTTGAGAATGTATATGTTTTGTGCTCCATATTTGAAACTGAGACCGGTATTTCAAAAAAAGAAGCAAGATACTACATCCATGCATTAACCATTACCCATAAAGCAATAGCCATTATAAAAAAAGAGCCACTCCTAAAAATAGAAGCGGCTTCAACGATTGCTTGTCAAATTAAAAAAGTTTACCGGGGTTACAAGCAACCCTATTTCCCGGGTTTTGCAATTACTTACGCATAGTATCTGTAACCTTCTTAGTGGTATCAGTTGCAATTGTTGTTGTAGTTATAGTTGTGTCTACTGTTACTGTTGTAGATGGAGTTACTACGGCTGAATCACCAGTTGTAGTTGTTTCCGTTTTTTTAGAATCATCGCAAGATGCAAAAGCAGCAACGATAGCAATAGCTAAGAATACTTTTTTCATGTTAATTTTAGATTTAATTTTTTAGTTTATTTCAACTTTATACCCAAAACTGGAAAAGGTAACCTGTTTCCCATAAAAAAAAATCAGTTGATTTGGGTTACATTTCCATCTTATTTGTATCAATATTACCTGAGTGAGCACAAGCATACAAGAACAAGCATTACTAAAGGGATTGGCCGCGAATGACAGGAAATCAATCGAGACTATCTATCGCGAGCATTATAGTGTTGTGCAGGGATATATTTTGAAAAACAATGGTTATCATGAAGATGCCAGGGATATTTTCCAGGAAGCGATGGTGGTTCTCTTTGAAAAATCAAAATCTGAGAGTTTTGAACTAACCTGCCAGATCAGAACGTACATATATTCTATTTGCAGAAGGTTATGGTTAAAAAAGCTCCAGCAAATGAACCGATACAGCCTGGGTGTAGATGAAATGGAAGAAGTAATAGGCGTAGAGGATGAACTGGAAATGCATGAGAAAAGAAATGCTAACCTTCAATTAATGGAATCAGCATTGGGAAAGATCGGCGAACCATGCAAGAGCCTGCTTGAAGCTTATTACATTCAGAAAAAAGGCATGCAGGAAATTGCAGATTCATTTGGATACACAAATTCAGATAACGCAAAAACGCAAAAATATAAATGCCTGGTGAGATTAAAGAAATTGTTTTTTGCGCAATATAAAAATGGAAATTAAATGGAAGATATTTTACTCTTAGATGCTGTTGAACGTTACCTCAGGGAAGAGATGTCCCTTAAGGAAAAAACGTACTTTGAAGACCTACGCAAAAATGATCCTGAGATCGACCACCTTGTTGTAGAACATATTTTCTTTTTGCAGGAGCTTGAAAGAATGAGTTCACTTAAAGAGTTTAAGAATACCGTTAACGAAGTTGAGAATGATCTAATGAATGAAGGCATCATTTCTAAAAAACAATTAAAAGGAAGATCCAAACTTGTTTACTTATGGAATAAATCCAGGCGCACTATCGCAGTTGCCGCTTCTATTGCAGGCATTGTTTCGATTCTTACTGTCGGGCTTTTTTCTGTTTACTCAGGTAAAAAAGCAGAATCTAGTATTACACCACTTGTAAGAAAACAACTTAATGATGTACAAAAACAAATCAACCGTGTAGAAGATAAACTGAATAAATCAACTACAGCCAGCCTGCCGCTTAAGCCAAAATTTGAGGCAAACTTTAATGCTACCGGGTTTTTAATCGATGGCAACGGTTATATAGCCACCAATGCTCACGTGATAAACAAGGCCAAAAATATTATAGTTGAAAACAAAAACGGCGATCAATATTATGCTGAGGCAGTTTATGTAAATAAACAAAGAGATCTTGCAATCCTTAAAATAAAAGATACCTCCTTCCATAAAATGTCTGTGCCTTACACGATACGTAAAGGCGGCTCCAAACTCGGTGAACAGATATTTACACTTGGTTACCCAAGGGAAGTGGTGGTTTATGGTGAAGGTTACCTGAGTGCCAAGATCGGTCCCTCCGGCGACACCTCTTCTTACCAGGTAAGTATTTCTGTTAACCCGGGAAATAGTGGTGGCCCTGTCCTTAATAAATATGGTGAAGTAATCGGCATCATTAGCGCCAAGGAGACAAATGCCGATGGCGTTGTGTATGCTATCAGCTCAAAAAACATCTACAATGCTCTTGATGAAATAAGAAAGAAAGACAGCATTCGTCTTCCTTCGGCCAGGCTTTTACGTGGCCTTGACCGTGAGCAACAGATTGAGAAGATCGAGGATTGTGTATTCGTGGTGAAGGGGAATTGAATATTGATCTAATTTTCAAATATTGACCATCCGGTCTTTCTCTCCATTAAATTTTCATAAAAATTATTGCTTCCCAATGGCATCATAAAATGATTTCGCTCTTGGGTTTTTCCATTTTATCAAAAATGCTCAGCTTGTCATGTTTGATGGTTATAGAATTATTAAGTTTCTATTCAGCCCCGCTTTCCTTTTCCCAAAGAATTGTATGAATAAAACGAAAATGCATGGATCTCCTCATGAATAACCTTAGAATTAAAGATATTTTAAACAAAGTTCCCAATAAATTGTAGAGGATCCCCCCTGGTAGAATTCTAAACTTGCATTTGTTGTTGAAAATTTCGATATTGTAACTTAAAATCTGCTGAAGATTGACCTTATACCAGCACCTATGAAAAATTCTGACGATTCTTGCTAAAATATTCAAATCTATATAAACCGGATTTCCTGCTTTTATCCGGACTATTTGCATTTATATTTTTTCTTTTGTGCACTATCTTATTTCGCAGATAAACAAGGTATTCCAAGACAAAGAGATTGCTCAGGG
>JBKJPO010000089.1:0-2629 GCA_046595095.1 Chitinophagaceae bacterium | reverse complement strand
CTATCAATCAATGGGGCGAATATAGAGAGCTGCGAGATATTATACCCCCACTTAGGCTTTCATTCCTTCCGTATTTATCGGGAGGGGTTAAAGTTTCTCCAACATCAAAGGGGGATATTACCGAGTTTTCTAAAAGCGGAGGAATGGATGTAAAATATGGCATCAATGAAAGTTTTACGCTTGATGCCACACTCATCCCGGATTTTGCGCAGGTGCAATCTGATAATGTTGTCCTCAATCTGAGTCCATTCGAGATCCAGTTCCAGGATTACAGGCCATTTTTTACAGAAGGCACTGAATTATTTAATAAGGCAGGATTGTTTTATTCCAGGCGAATTGGCAAACAACCTTCAGGCACTTCCTCAATTCTGGAGTTTGTAAAAGACAGTTCGCATTATAGTATCCAGAAGAATCCGGCTATAACAAAATTATATAATGCAACAAAATTATCCGGGCGTACCAGGAAGAATTTAGGTATAGGCGTTTTGAATGCCCTAACAGCAACTATGCATGCACGTATTAAGAATGAAAATACAGGCGAGATACGCGAGATAGAAACAGAACCACTTACCAATTACAACATTATTGTTCTCGACCAGGCATTTAAGAACAGGTCTTCCCTTACTTTCACTAACACGAATGTATTGAGGAAAGGAAATAGTAGAAATGCAAATGTTTCGGCAATTGATCTGTCACTTTATGATAAGAAAAATTTACATGGATTATTTATAGGAGGCAAGTACAGCCAGATATGGGGTACAAGCGGAGAGCAGAGTGGTTTTCAATCAGAAATTAAATACAGTAAAATTAGCGGCAAGGTTACATATAGGCTGGGAACTGAGATGGAATCGGATACTTATGACCCGAATGATATGGGGCTCTTATTCAATAATAATTCATTCGATTATTATGGAGAGATTAGTTACAACCTTTTAACGCCTACTAAAAATTTTATAAATCGTCGGTTCAGCTTTGAGTTTAGTAATTCGCATCTTTATAAACCTATGAACTGGCAAAGGTTTAATGTAGAGGCAAGCGCTTTCTTTGTATTCAAAAATTTCTGGGATTGTAGAATTTTTGCAGAAAGTCAGCCGCTATGGTCTAATGATTTTTTTGAGGCAAGAACACCAGGCCGTGTTTTAAGAAGAAGCCCTTTTTATTTTATCGGCATTAATGGTAGCACAGACAGCAGGAAGAAACTTTTTGTTAGTTATTTTTTAGGAGGAGCTGAATCCCCACTTCCCAAGGATCCATATTACGCAGTCAGACTTGGTTTGCGATACAGGTTCAGTGATAAGTTCGAGGTTACCCTGAACAATAATTCCGATAAGGATAAACGTGCTTACGGATTTGCAAGCCGGGATTCTTCTGGAGCTCCTTTAATTGGAAGGCGAAACATTGATAAGCATACCACCATCCTATCCGGCAATTATAATTTTAATCCAAAGATGAATGTAACGTTTCGCATGCGGCATTTCTGGAGTAAGGTTCATTACACGGATATTTATAATTTATTGCCCGATGGTAATTTGTCTGAACGCCCATTTATTAATGGGTTGGACAATAATTTTAATTCCTTCAATATCGATATGTTCTATACCTGGGATTTCTTATTGGGCAGCCGCATGACACTAGGTTGGAAGAATGCACTGGGTGGGAATGTGATAATTGATGGATTGAAACATGAAAACTATTTTAAAAATTTCCGCCAAGTATTTTCCAATCCACACTCCAATGAAGTGACGCTTAAGGTTGTATATTACCTTGATTATTTGAGTTTGAAGAAGAAGAAATAAGCCTTGTAAGGGAAAAGAAATATTTTCCTGACTAATCGTGCATTCATTCATTAATTGACCCGGGTACAAGGGTACTTCAGCATTATTGTATTTTCATAATTGTGTTTTCGACTAAAGCAAAAATACTGTCACCGGCTTTTGGTTCGATATGAAAAATTCCGGTGAATTTGCTAAATGCGGGGAGAACAGCATATTTGTGGTTAAAATAAAAACACGGAAAATGCAAGGCCTGCTTTCCAATTCCACGTATCCTTATTCCCGGATGAATATGGCCAGAGAAAGTGTAAACATCATCACGAAGCGTAGGATCATCACAGCTCAGGCTTATGTCGTGGGTGAAACAGAAATTATTAATTCGTAGTTGTTGATTGTTGATGGCAATACCGGCAGCTTTATACCATTTTTCCCCAAGTATATCATGGTTTCCTTTTACCAGTTTCATTTCGATACCTGGAAGGTCATTCCTCCATTTGAGAAAGAGATCCATTTCTTTATTTGCAGCACTATGAAAAAGATCGCCTACGATGATCAGTTGCTCAGCCTTAAAATATTCTACCTGGCTGAAAAGGCGATGCAAGTCCTCCTTAAATATATCTTGAGGTACAGCAATTCCAGCCTTTCGGAAATGGCCTGTTTTCCCAAAGTGAAGATCGGATAAGATCAATGCTTTTTCTGCTTCCCAATAAATACACCTTGCAGGCGAGAGCCAGAGTACTTCGTTTTGAACTGTGAATTTATATGAAGAGTTCAATGATATTTAAGGTTAATTGTCAATGGTTAATGCAAAAATACATAATGAGACTTCAATCATTAGCAATTAACCATCAACCCTT
>JBKJPO010000555.1:0-3801 GCA_046595095.1 Chitinophagaceae bacterium | reverse complement strand
TTTGCCGTGCCTTTCCCTACTTCTTCGTCAGGTGTAAAAAGAATACGAATATCTCCATGAATCCACCTGGGATTCTGTATCATCCATGACACTGCTTCCATGATTATTGCAACACCCGATTTATCATCAGCGCCCAATAAAGTATCTCCACTTGTTGTAATTATATTTCCTCCAATGTGATTTTTCAAATACGGCATTTCTGAAATTTTCAATACCTGCAAAGGGTCGGCCGGTAATACGATATCGGCTCCTGAATAATTTTCATGAAGTATTGGCTTAACATTCGTGCCACTGCAATCGGGTGCAGTATCTACGTGGCTGCAAAAACAAATAACCGGGATATTTGTCTTCGGTGAGTTTGAGCTCAGTGTCGCATATACATACCCGTAATCATCAAGTTCAGCATCTGCAATACCCATAGCATGCAACTCATCCACCAGTATGCGAGCCAGGTCTTTTTGTTTCTCTGATGTAGGCTGAGTAATGCTTTGAGGATCGCTTTGTGTATCTACCTGAACGTAACGCATGAAGCGCTCAGAAAGGCTTTTCTTATCTATATTGATCATCTGTTTTTTATTTTATGCAAACATATACATTTGTCCGGCTGACATTGATCATCACATGTCCAAAATTAAATGGTTATGAATCTAAGGTTGTGTTGCGTACTTTTCGATAAACAAAACTACTGATATGAAAAAAATTCTCATAGGCTCATTTATAGGAGCGATTCTCACTTTTGGCTGGCAGACAATATCCTGGACCGTTCTGCCTTTTCATGACCAGGGCTTTCTACAGGTAGCCGACCAGGAAAATGTTATTGGCCAGTTTTCAGCGATCTTTAAAGAAGATGGGCAATACCTGGTACCACGCGCTGATGCAAATCTGTCCGAAGAAGCGAAACAATCTTACATGAAATCCAGGACGGGCAAACCATGGGCATTGGTGTCGTTTCACAAATCAATGAGTGACGACATGATGTCTTCAATAATCAGGGGGTTTCTTATATGCCTGGTATGCGTTTGGCTGGTATGCCTGGTCGTGCACAGGCAGGCTAATAAAACATTTACATCTATATTTTTAACCGTACTCAGTTTTGGCATTGTAAGTTTTCTTTACATCAACTATAATAATCATAATTGGTTTCAAACGCCATGGTCTGTTGTTAAGGGAGAGATGATAGATGCCCTGGCATCCTGGGGGCTTGCTGCTATATGGCTTGGATGGTTATTTGGCAGACCAACTGCCAGAGAAAAATTCCGGGGATTGGGATAATAGAACTGAAAAGGAAATAACTACAACTAAATCTCCGGAATTAAATTATTGATTAGTTCAGGAAATGATCTCAACCAGCTCAATATCGAATACTAATTCTTTGCCAGCAAGTATATGATTGCCATCAAGTATGATCGCATCTTCCTTAATTTCAGCTATTGTTACGGGGAATGGCTGTCCTTCCTGGTTCCTTAAGCTCAACTGCATACCTATTTCCAATGGCATATCAGGAGGCACATTTACTCGTGGAAATACAATAAGTGCTTCCTCGCTTCTTTCACCATAAGCATCTTTTGGAAGAATACTTACCGTCTTTTTTTCACCTGGTCCCATCCCCGGCATAGCGGCATCAAATCCTTTGATCATCTCCCCAGCACCAACAATAAATTCAAGTGGTTCCCTACCAAGACTTGAATCGAATTGCTCCCCATTGGCAAGTTTGCCAGTATAATGGACCTTCACTTTATTACCATTTTGTACTTGTTTCATAAATTCCTTTTAATGAAAAATTCAATGGTTGGAAGAATTTTTCCCACAATATTCAGTCCAAATATGGAGATTATGCATATTTATTCGGCTCTGTTTAACCAATTCCAAAGGAAGTTTTAGAATATTAAAAGAAAGACTGAATTTTAGGCATCAATTCAAATGAGGATAAACAAGAAATATCAACAGGATTCTGAACTGGGGAGCCAGAGGTTTCTACTCCTGTTTATATTTTTTCTCGGTTTGACCGGGTGCTGGAAAACTTTTGCCCAGTTTGGAAAAACTATTATACCGAGGGTTCTTTGCAAAAAAATTTAAAACCGTTTCCAACACTAAAAATATCTTTATTAAAAAATCTCTGACCGATCTCCGCATTGTTTTTATGGGTACCCCGGAATTTGCTGTAGCATCTTTGAGTAAATTGCTAGTTGCTCAATGTAAAATTGTTGCTGTTGTAACCGCACCAGACAAACCTTCCGGCCGTGGAATGCACCCTGGATCCAGCCCGGTAAAAAAGTATGCAGAAATAAATAATATCCCAGTACTTCAACCACTAAAGCTCAGAGAATCTCAATTTCTTGAAGATCTCCAAAAATTTAATGCCGATCTGTTTATTGTTGTAGCCTTCCGCATGTTACCTGAGGCTGTATGGCAAATGCCGCCAATGGGTACAATCAATGTTCATGGTTCCTTGTTACCGGATTACCGCGGTGCCGCTCCAATTAACTGGGCGATTATTAATGGGGAGAAAAAAACCGGTGTAACTACATTCAAATTAAAACACGCCATAGATACCGGCGACATTCTTTTATCACGCGATATTTCCATCGGCGAAAATGAAACTGCAGGTGAACTGCATGACCGGATGAAAGAAATTGGTGCAGAACTCCTCCTGAAAACTATCTTAGAAATTGCAAATGAAACGAGCAGTGAAACTCCACAACCTGTAGCACCGAGCGTTAGTAAACATGCGCCAAAAATTTTTACAGAAACAGCAAGGATAAACTGGTCGCAGGAAATGCCGAAGGTTTACAATCTCATCAGGGGATTATCTCCCTACCCTGGCGCTTTCACTGAGTTGCAGGGTAAAACTTTAAAAATTTACAAAGCCGAAATGGAATATTCTAGATTACCAGGTTCGCCCGGAGTATACGAAACGGATGGTAAACATTTTTTAAAATTTGCATGCAGAGATGGATTTATTTCTTTGAAAGAACTGCAATTGGAAGGGAAAAAAAGAATGGGAGTTGAAGAATTTTTGAGGGGAATGCGGGGTTTATAAAGAATCTATTTTATGGAAAGTTTAGCAAGTAAAGCCTTAGAAAGCGAGGCCCTGGGAACCACAAGACTTATCGTATTTATCGCAAAATAATTCTCAGAAACATTTACATACCCTTTGAATGGCCCTACCTCACCCCAGGAATTTTTAACTACAAAAAATGTTTTGCCTCCCTTGGTTTTAGTAGTACCTACAATATGCATGAGGTGATCGTCCACTGTAGTTAGATTTTCAAAAAGTTGCTGGCGGCGTTCGGGCGTCATTGTTTCTTCCTTCATATCCGGCATTATCTCTTCCTGCTTATAAGTATTGGAAGCGTTGAGAAAAAGGGCAAGACCTTTTCCGGCATTCCATCCAATATTGCTAACATCAGTATCCCACATTACGGAGTAGCCATTGTTTGTAGCCTCTTTAACGATGCCAATCATTTCATCCAAAGGAACATTATAATAAAACCCATTGCTAAAATTATCCGGTTGCTCAAGAATAAATGAATTGTAAAATGGATGATGCGTAAACGAAGTAATATTTACATAATCGCCTGCATTGAATTTCATAACTTCTTTAGCAAATGAAAGGGGTGTGTAGTTTTTATTATTATGGGAAAAATTCGCGGGAGGTATGCCCATAAAATTGTCCAGGATATTTGTAAAGCCCGGGAGCCAATCAGAAGTGAGTGGCAATTTGCTCAAGCGTGCATCCAGGTATTTTTTTAGAGAGTCAACCATTTTGCTATGGTTATGAGAGGTTTGACTGGATAACAG
>JBKJPO010000488.1:0-14250 GCA_046595095.1 Chitinophagaceae bacterium | reverse complement strand
CAATCGGCAATATTGCTAAGCGAAGCGGCCGAACTGGTAAATAAAGCTGTAGCCTGAATCCAGAGAAATTAAAATTCTATTTCGATTCTATTTTTGCCCTTCTCGACGGATCAAATTCCTATTTGAACTAGAAAAATTAGAAAATCCTCATACAGAGCCGTAATTTGCTGACTAAATTTTTCACACAAAAACAACCCTTATGCTATTTAAAAAAATTTTTGCTGCAACCTTAGTTGTGAGCCTGGCAGTTCTATCCTGCAAAAACAGTGATGATATACCACAAGATGTATTGATTTCGTTTGCTGCAACCCTGAATGGAGTCCAGGAGGTTCCAGCCAATTCTTCAACCGCTACTGGATCTTCAACTGCTAGTTTTAATATGACAACAAAAGTGCTTACTGTAACAACAACCCATACGCTAGCTGCTCCAGCTGCGGGCCATATTCATATTGCCGCCGCAGGGGCATCAGGCCCTGTAGTATTTCCTTTTACCACATTCACATCACCTATTAGTTTCACAACGGCAACTGCGCTTACAGCTACCCAGGAAGCTGATCTTTTAAATAATCTTTATTATGTAAATCTCCACACAGCCGCTTTCCCCGGTGGTGAAATAAGGGGACAACTAATTAAAGCAGGTACTACTGCAGATGTTGTTGTTACTTTTACCGCCACACTTGATGGCATTCAAGAAGTGCCTGCAAATGCAACAACTGCTACCGGATCAGCTACAGCAAGTTATAATATGAAAAATAAAGTGCTGAATGTAATTACTACACATAGTTTGGCTGCCACTGTTACTGCCGGGCATATTCATCTCGGTGCAGCAGGTGTTTCAGGCGCAGTTGTTTTTCCATTCGTCACGCTTACTTCTCCAATTAACTTTACGTCCGCAACCCTTACGCCTGCCCAGGAAGCGGACCTTTTAAACAATCTTCATTATGTGAATCTGCACACTGCTGCATTCCCGGGTGGAGAAATCAGGGGACAATTACTGAAAGCAGGGACTGTGCCAAGCAATACAGTTTCATTTTCGGGTACACTTAATGGCAGTCAGTCTACACCAGCGAATGCTTCAACATTTACAGGAACATCCACGGGTACCTTCAATAAAACAACAAAAATTCTTACAGTGACAACAACGCATAACGTAGCTCCGGCACCAACTAATGGACATATACATCTTGGAGCCGCTGGTACAGCCGGACCGGTTCATTTCCCTTTCACAACTTTTACTTCACCAATAAATTTCACATCTGCAGCACCATTAACCCTTGCACAGGAGGCTAATCTTATGAATAATTTATACTATGTAAATATTCATACAGCATTGTTCCCTGCCGGGGAGATTCGCGCGCAATTATTAAAACAATAAAGAATAAAATATATTAAATAAAAAAAGTGTGCTGAATAAACCGGCACACTTTTTTTATTTAATTTCTTAACTGGTTTAAGATTTCGGAAGCATTACTTTGTTTATAACATGAATAACGCCATTGCTTTGATTCACATCTTTTATTGTGATCTGAGCTACGCCGCCTTTCTCATCTTTGATCATGAAATTGTTTCCTTTCCGCATTGCATAAAGCTTTCCACCAGCAACAGTTTTTAATGTCGCTGTTCCACCACCAGCTTTAATTGCCGACTTAAGATCTTTAGCACTCATTCTTCCTGATACTACATGATAAGTAAGAATACCTGCAAGCATTGCTTTGTTCTCAGACTTAAGTAAGGTTTCAACTGTTCCTGCAGGCAATGCACTGAACGCTGAATTTACGGGAGCAAATACGGTGAAAGGTCCTGCGCTTTGCAAAGTTTCTACCAGGCCAGCAGCTTTTACCGCAGCTACCAATGTTGTGTGATCCTTTGAGTTAACTGCGTTCTCAACGATGTTTTTTGAAGGATACATTTCTGCTCCGCCAACCATCTTTGTTTTTTCCATTTGTGCAAAGGATGCATTTGTAAATAATACAGCTATCGCAACGATTGCAAATTTTGTGATCTTTTTCATTTTAATAAATTTTCGATGATTTGAATGTTTGTTTTTTTTATTCAGGAACATTTACGCAGATTCGTATTTGCTGGATTTCCCGGATTTCTATAAAAAAATAATTAGATAACTATAAGGAATAAACGCAGTTTTGAGCATGCATAGAAGTCAAACTTTAACATCGCAGTTTAAAATTTTTAATTAGTTAAAACGGCTGGTCAGAAATACATTCAAAATGATTTTATTTTTTGAATGCATAAGAACATGTATTTTAATAAAATAAACTTAATGTTACTATATTGAATAGATGCGGATGAGATTATTCATAACTAATTAAACATTAAAAGAAATAAATTTGATCAGGATGTGAGAAGTGAATCTGATCAGATAGTGGCGATTACAAACATCTCCTCCATGGTCGGTTTTGGGCTGCCACCTTCTTTTTCGAGCGTAATTGCAAAAGCCTGGGCTTTGCCAAATGATTTCATTTTTTGAATCTTGAAAGTCTCCCCTTTTGCGTTGGAAATCATACCTGCATCCACTGGCTGGCCATCAACAATTGCCCACAACTGGTACTGCTTCCCTGAGGGGGCGTCGGGTAATGCCCCTGGTGCTACATACACATCCCCGGTATTTTTCATCCAGAATATTTTAGCAGAAGCATCGGGAGCATGAGGGGTCCCATTCAAAGATATGGGCAAACTATTTTTATCTGTAACTACACTAATCTGTTGATCTATGTTCTTTGCTAGTTCCTTTTGCGTGGACAGGTCGGTTTTAACCTGCGCTAGATCATTGTTCGCAGACTGGTATTTATTATAGAAAGAATAAGCTAATGCGAGACTGCCAAGTAATAAAACAAAACAAGCAGCGGCGGCCCACTTAAAATAGGAGTTCATTGTATAAACAACTGCTTTTTGCCTTGAATTGTCCTCACTTGATCCTGGTTGTTTTGCGGTTAAATCATTTCCTTGAACAGGTATAACATCACCGTCCTGATTAGTTGCCAGGCCAATTTCAGCCATTATACGCTCCCTTAGCGCTGAATTAGGGGTAACGGCGTGTGCCATCGCATACTCTTCCATGCTTGACTGAATCTCATCGAGCTCCTTGCGCACTTCACTATATTGGCTTGTCCATGCTTCTACCTGGAGGGTTTCTTCTGGTGAAGTAACCCCCAGAGCATAAAGCTCTAAAAATCCCGACGATATGATTTCTTTCAATTCCACTAGTTGTATTCTAAAATTTTTCTAAGTTCAATAATAGCTGTTCGCATCCTTGTTTTAACGGTTCCCAAAGGAATACCTAACTCTTTTGCTATTTCATCCTGGGTATACCCGGAAAAATATGCAAGGTCAATAATTTGCTTTTGATCGTTTTTAAGGAGAGTCAGTTGTTTTCGTAAGCCAATTGTATCAAATTTCTCGGTTCTATAACTGTCATCACGAAAATTATTTACGGAATTCTCGTCACTTTGGATCTTCTGCTGCTTCTTATAAGACTTACTGCGCAGTGTATCAATGGTTAAATTCCGGGTTAGATTGAGCATCCAGGTAAACAAACGGCCCTTAGAACTGTCGTAATTGGTAAAATTGTTCCAAACCTTCACGAACGCGTCCTGTAACAGGTCTTCTGAGAGTTCTTTGTCTTCTACCATCCTGAATATTACTCCGTATAAAGCGCCTGAATAATTTTCATAGAGATAATCAAATGCCTTCCGGTCATGTTGATGCAGCATGGCAACCAATTCCTGTTCACTATATTTTTTTATTTCGGTCAAGTCGGTTGTTTAACAATATCATGGAAAGAAGGTTCAAAAAAGGGCTTTTTTCTAATCTTTACGAATTTACAGGATTGTGATCAATAATCATAATCGCTGTGGAAAGGTAATCATCGTGAAGTAATTATAATGTAGACTAACTTTATACAAATTATGCAAGAAGAATTTAAAATTAGAAATATTTCCTGCGAAGATGACCTGCCCATTGCCTCAATAATAAGGTCGTCTCTCAAGGAATTTAAAGCCAATAAACCCGGAACAGTTTATTACGATGAAACTACCGACCACCTGTACCGGGTATTCGCAAAACCACGCTCCACCTATTTTGTAGTTACAATCAATGGCAAAATATCCGGCGGAGCAGGCATATATCCTACTGATGGTCTTCCCACTGATATCTGTGAATTGGTAAAAATGTACCTGTCAGCTGAAGCACGCGGTAAAGGTATTGGTAAACTCCTGATGAATGCTTGTATTGATGAAGCAAAAAAGCATGGCTTTAAAAAAATATACCTGGAAACTATGCCTGAGCTAATACTCGCAATACGCATGTATGAAAGATTTGGGTTCACCTTTATTCCATCAGCCCTCGGAAACAGCGGGCATGTAGGCTGTGATGTCTTTATGTTGAAAGAAATTTAAATGTTTCTCATTTCTTGATTCTATTGAACTTTTATAACTTCATAAACACCACTAAAAAGATATTCTTTACCTGTTGCCATTTCAACGCATATATACCTGGTACGCCGCTTTTCACCTTTCTTAAAAACCCTTTCGCCCTTGATGCTGAAAAATGCTCCCGGTGGAAGTTCTTCTACAAATAATTTTCGCAGACCTACCTTGTCATATTCTTTTAATACCCTCAGCAGCGAAGCATCTGCACAACTGCTCGCAGCAGGATTATGCAAAGTCTTTAAAAGGACCTTTTCCACATTTGCAGGAAATAATTTTTTTGTGATGAACTCATGCAACAGTATCCCAAATGATTTCTTCCATTCTTTTCCATGCGACAAAACCTTGTTTTTATATTGTTCATAAGTAAGTAAGTGTGCGAGCTCATGCAAAAGTGTAATTAAAAATGCATACTTATTGAGATTGCCATTTACGCTTATGCGATGATTCTTCTGATATTCACGGCTTCGGTAATCGCCAAGTACAGATTCGCGTGCACGCGTTATAGTTAGATGCACTTTATATTGCTTCAGGTAAGCCGTTACCAGCTCAAAACAATTTGGGGGGAGAAATGCATTTAGCTCTTCAAGGGGGGCTTCAATTTTAGCCATTTGTTTTATTCCGCGCAGATTTCATTAAAGCTATTACTTCTATTGTTGTATAAACAAAATATAGTCCCATGGATACGAACAATGAAGGTTTGTTTATATTATTTCCAACATAAGAAATATATACAAACACACCGATCATGCAAATAGCAAGCTTGATAATCATTGACAGGTACACACTGCGTACAAATGCATGAGGATTGGTAGCTTTTAAACCCCTCTTCTGTAAAAAGAATGCTATAGCGCTTACAGTAAACAGTATGAGGTTACTAACCATCAGCATCTCCCTGTCGAACCCAAAGTTTTCAAGAAAATTCTTGAAAATCAGAAAGAAACTGTTGAGAAAAATAAAGAGCAGCATGACCGGCAAAAACACCTTGTTATCTTTCATAAATTCATTTTTTCCTGTTGGTATCTATAACAACTTTTATCAACATCACAATGATCAATACCAATGGCAGGCACCAAATTAAAAAAGGCATCGAAAAAGCCAGCCACTCATCTGCCTTCATTCCTATAAATAATGCTGCCCCAATTGCTACAAGCATCTGGGTGGCCATTCCGGCATATTGCCACAGGAGATTTTTTGACCGCTTATCCTCAGTTGACTGCCGCTGCATGTGTTTTTTCAGTGTTCAGTTCTATAATATTAGCACCCATATGGCAGGCGCCATTAAACAAAACTGTGGGCTCCACCTGTAGCTTGCCCACGTGAATAGTTCCATCAACAATGGCTTTTCCTTTTAAAACAAGTAAATCTTTTACTTCAATATCACCGGTTATCTTTCCTAAAACATCAGCATGTTTTGCTGTAATGTTTCCGGTAACGATACCATCAGGCCCGATAAGTACTTTGCCATCCGTAACCAGGTGGCCATTCAGGATGCCATCGACCCTAATATCACCATAGCTGGTGATATCGCCGCTAATTGTGGTGCCGGCGCCAATGATTGTTGTAGCTGTGGGAGGAGCTTCATCGAAAGGAGCTTTAAATTTGAAATTCAACATAGCCTTGTTTTTTTTGGGGTTAAAAAGAAACAGCGCCGGAAATATCCAGCCGTTGGTGCTATTAAAAATTACTATTGTCTGCTGCAGGTATTTTTAACTGGGTAGTGTCCGGTTTGGGAACATTACCTTTTAATACCTTGAGAATATTTTCGTTGTACTTTGCCTGGTACATTAGTGTTTTCTCTACCGAATCTGCCCTAACCTTTAGCATCATGAGTTCTTTATCCTTGCTTACATCGCCATATCCCGGAATATAGAGTTTTAATGGAGTAAAAGCAATTAATGCAACAGTTAATCCAACTAGAAGAACGAAGAGGGTACTCAGTGCAATATAGACACTCAGCCTGGTAAGCTTAAAAGTGATTACTTCTTCATAAGTGTCTTCATTCATTACCACCAACCGGTAACGATTTCTTAATCTCTTCAATGTACTGTTAGCATCCAATTTTACCATAGCAGCTTCTTAGTCCTGTTAAAATTAGTGAAGCAGATGCACTTAATGGCATAAAAGACTAAAATAACCGTATTTTTAAAATAATTTTACCCTGTTCCAATTGTTTATAATTTACCAGAATCAATTGCATCGAAAACTATCGTTTCTTAAACCGAACACTTACATGCGATCTCCGCTTTTGAAAAATACACTCACTGTAATACTATTTCTTTCATTCACAGGTGCTTTCGCACAAATTGGCAATATCACCCTTATCGGGGAAAAAGATAAGCCGGAAAAATTTAAAACAAAAACGCTCAAATCCGAGAAAACAGGTGAAAAGAAATTTACCCTGCCAAGAAGGATCATGCAAAATACAACGACGCATTACAATTATTATTTCAATGCAACCAATAAAATTAATGCCGTGATCGAGCGTGCCCGGATGTCGGGTAAGGAAGACTACACCAAATTGTTACCGTTCTATGGATATTCACTGGACAATACTGCTTCACAAGCGTCAGAGCTCGACTCTGTGATCTATAAAGCTACAGCAGGAATATTGCTTCACGACCTCAGGAGCGATTGGGTAGATAATATGTACCTACTCATCGGTAAAGCATACCTGTTGAGAAAAGATTTTGACTCAGCCTCAATGACTTTTCAATTTATCAATTACAATTTGTATCCCCGAAAAAAGAAAGATGAAGATCAGCTGATCGTAGGTACAAATGAAAATGCCAGTGATAGGGTAATAAGTATTGCAAATAAAGAGAAAAGAAACATTTTACAAAAAGCTTTTACAAAACCTCCCAGCCGAAATGATGCCCTGGTTTGGCAGGCAAGAAATCTTGTGGAAATGACGGAATACCCCGATGCTGCCGGGCTTATAAATACACTTCATGCTGACCCCAACCTTCCTTTAAGACTCAAAGATGAACTTGAAGAAGTACATGCTTACTGGTTTTATAAACAGGAGATGTACGACAGCACGGTTACTCATCTTTCGAAAGCTTTGTCTAATGCAGCAGATAAGCAGGACCTGGCAAGACGGGAATTTTTAATTGCCCAGCTGTATGAAAAAACAAAAAATATAGAAAAGGCAAATGAATATTATGCAAGAGCAATTCGCTATACGGTAGATCCCTTAATGCATATATATGCAAGACTTAACAGGGCAAAGATGTCGAAGAGTAATGATCCGGCTGCTTTGAATAATAGTATTGATAACTTGGTAAAAATGGCCAGGCGTGATAAGTTTGAAACTTACAGGGATATTTTGTTTTACTCTGCGGCAGAATTAGCACTGGAGAAACCAGATACCTCTGAGGCTATTTCATATCTGAAAAAAAGCATTGAGTATAACCAAACCAATCCCTCATTTAAAAATAAAGCCTTTCTCAAACTTGCGGATTTTGCCTATGCAAGAAAAGATTTCCGAACTGCATTTGCATTTTATGATAGCCTGCAATCGGCAGATTCAAGTCTTGGAGTGGATCTTGCTCAGCTACTGGAACGCAGGAATGCGCTTTCCAGGATAGTTGAGAAAATAAATATAGTGGAAAGAGAAGATAGTCTCCAAAGAGTTGCGGCAATGAGCCCTGCAGACAGGGAAGCATTGCTAAAAAAAATCGTTAAACGATTGCGCAAAGAGCAAGGCTTGAAAGATGAAGATGTTAGTCCGTCAATCAATGCTTTTACAGTTTTTGATCCAAATAAAAATTCTTCCGCAGATCTTTTTGCTACAAACGATAAAGGAGATTTTTATTTTTACAATTCCTCCTTAAAAGCCCGGGGCTTTACTGAATTCAGATCCAAATGGGGGAAGCGATTAAATGTTGATAACTGGCGAACAAAAACAGCGTCTGACGCTGCCATTGTTACAAATCCCGGGAAATCCCCAACAGATGTTATTCTCGATAACTCGGCAAACCCGGGAACAGGTGGTACCGGTGAGATTAGTATTGAGGCGCTCACAGAAAAATTACCGCTCACTCCCGAGAAATTAAAACTCTCGCATGCTTTGCTCTCGGGTTCATTATTTGATCTTGGAAAACTTTACCAGAATACACTGGAGGAATATGGCCTGGCAACAAAGACTTACGAAGAATCTTTGTCCCGCTATCCCGATAGCCTTTATAACGGTGAGCTGTACATGAACTTGTACTATTGCTACCAGAAAATCGGCGATATGGGTAAAGCAAATTATTACAAAAATCTGCTTACTTCGAAGTTCAATGGAAGTACTTATACCAATAATGTTTCCGGAAGTCCAACAACTAATCCGGCTGTTGGAAAAAATATAGAAGCTACCAAGCGATACGATGCAATTTATAATCTCTTTATTGAAGGCCAGTTTGAACAGGCAATATCTGAAAAGAAAGCAGCGGATAGTTTGTATGGCGAAAATTTCTGGAATCCTCAGCTATTATATATTGAAGCTGTATATCTTATTCGTCAGCGTAATGATAGTGCCGCTACCATCATCCTCAAACAGATCATTAATAAATATCCGGGCACTCCTTTGAATCTTAAAGCAGCAAACATGCTAGAAGTTTTAGGAAAAAGAACGCAGATCGAATCTTACCTTACCACTTTGCAGGTTGAGCGGGCAAAAGACGATTCCCTCGTTGTTATTAAAAACAATAATGTTAACCCTCAGCTTACCAATAATCTTCCTGTAAATGGCCAACCTGTAAATCCACAGGTTAATGTTCCTGTTGTTACAAATCTTCCAACCCCAACGGGTCCATTCAGTTTCAACCCGGCAGAGGCCCAATATGTTGTAATGGTGCTGGATAAAGTGGATGCTGTGTTCGCGAGTGAAGCCAGGAATGCTTTCAACAGGTACAACAGGGAAAAATTCGCGTCCCAGGCAATTGAGATCCGAAAGGATGTTATGGATAAAGACAGGAGCCTCTTATTATTCTCGAACTTCAAGGATGCGGAAGCAGCAATTGCTTATACTACAAGAATCAGGAAAGATGCAGGTTCCGAAGTATCGTGGTTGCCACCAGCCAAATATTCATTCATCATACTTTCGGAATCAAATTTGCAATTATTAAAGCAAAACAAAGATTTGCAGGGTTACAAGAGTTTGTTGAACAACCGTTTTCCCGGAATTTTTTAAACCAATTCATTTTAAGAATTTTCGTTATAATCTTAGTAACCAGCTCATAGGGAATGCTATAAATGTTTACAGGTGTTGAGCATTTTGATTTGGAACTTGTTTCGAAAATTAACTAAACAAAATCGGGCTGAGCATTCATTTTTGATAGCTTTGCTGCATTGTCTTTTAATCTGCTTTTAACTTTTACAATAGTATGAAACGTTCAGTCAAAATCCTCTGGCGGACAGTCTTGGGTGGGATCTGCATTTTTTTGGTTTTACTAATATGCGTGGTTTTTGGAGTATTTGGGAAATTGCCTTCCCTGCAGCAATTGGAAAATCCCCGTGCCAATGCTGCTTCGGAGATTTATGCAGATGATGGCAAAACATTAATGGGTAAGTTTTATACAGAAAACCGTAGCCCTGTTGATTATAAAGATATTTCTGAAAATGTGCTCAATGCCCTGATTGCAACTGAAGATGAACGCTTCTATGACCATTCGGGTATTGATGTTAGAGCACTTGGACGAGCAATAAAAGGTTTTGGTAACGATGGAGGTGGCAGTACCATCACTCAACAACTTGCGAAAAATATTCTTAACCAGGGCAAGGGTAATATTTTTCAAAGGAGCGTTGATAAATTAAAAGAATGGGTGGTTGCCGTAAAACTGGAGAAAAATTTTACCAAAGAAGAGATTATAACCCTATATCTAAATCGCGTACCATGGCTGAATGTTTATGGTATCCGAAATGCTTCGCGGACCTATTTCCAGAAAGAACCTTCCTTGCTTTCAGTAGATGAGGCTGCGTTAATCATTGGAATGCTTAAGGGTCCGGGCCAGTACGACCCGATTCGCAAACCAGTGGCTGCACTCGAAAGAAGGAATGTGGTTATTGAACAAATGCTAAGAAATGGTATGGTAAAAGAAGGGCAGGCAAATATTTTGAAGAAAAAAGATCTCGGTACCAAGTATAAAAAGATTGATGAAGATTTAGGTGTGGCCCCTTATTATAAAATGGTTCTCGGTAAAAAAATGATCGAATGGTGTAAAACGCATAAGGATCCAAAGACCGGTCAGAATTATGATCTATACAAAGATGGTCTCAAGATTTACACTACGATCAATCCACGGATGCAATTGTATGCGGAAGAAGCGGTGGTAAAACACATGACCAATATGCAAAAAATGTTTAACAGGCAACTTGGTAAAGATGTGTGGAAGAAACACCAGGATATTCTTGACAGGGCAATGAAGGAAACAGAACGGTGGAAGCAATTGGAGGAAGACGGCTTGAAACCAGAAGCGATCAGGAAAACATTTTATGAAAAAACAAAGATGAAATTGTTTGCATGGAATGCCAAACGCGAGATAGATACTGTGATGACTCCTATCGATTCTATCAAATACCTCAAGCAAATGATGCAGACATCTTTTGCAGCCATGGATCCTATAACTGGTGAAGTAAAAGCATGGGTTGGTGGTATTGCTTTTAAATGGTTCAAATTTGATCACGTAACTACAAGGAGGCAGGTAGGATCTACTTTTAAGCCCTTGCTTTATACATTAGCGATTGTTGAAGCAGGGTTGACACCCGAATCCTATATTGGCGGAAGAGCAATTACGCTTAATAATAAAACTATTTCCGGTGGTGGTGGTACTATGGCCTATTGTCTTGCAAAATCCCTTAATGCTGCGGCGTATGATCTTATGCAAAGAATCGGTGCCAAGAAAACCGCTGAATTTGCTCATGCATGTGGAATTGAAAGCGATATTCCCATCGTGCCATCTATCGCCCTTGGCTCAGCCGACCTTACTTTGCTGGAAATGTTACGGAGCTATACTATGTTTCCAAACAGGGGTTTCAATACGCAGCCAATTATTCTTTCCAGGATTGAGGATAAAAACGGGAACGTTCTTGAATCATTTCAGGCAGAAAACAAACAGATAATCAGTGAAGCCGATGCATATACCATGTATAAAATGATGCAGGGAGTAATGGATATCGGAACTGGCAGATCAATGAGAGGCAAGTTTGGTATTAAAGGACAAATGGGTGGCAAAACAGGAACCACCAATGATAATACCGACGGGTGGTTCATAGGTTACACCCCGCAACTTCTTGCTGGTGCATGGGTAGGCTGCGATGATCCTTTTTTGAGGATTAGATGGACCTATGGAGGAAATGAAATGGCCATGCCGCAATGGGCATACTTCATGCAGAAAGTATATGCTGATAAAAAACTTGGCATTGACCCAACTGCACAATTTGTGAAACCCGCCGAGCTGGATAATAATCCGATCTATGCAGACTCCAGGTTTGGTGAAATACTTCGTAGTGGTGAGGGTAGTGACTATGCTGAAGACCAGGGAGATGGCACTGAATCAGATTATACCAATGATGACCTTGCACCGGTTGAATCTGAATTCAAGGACATGAATGTACAAACTCCACCTCAAGTGAAGGAAGTGCATGATTCTTCCAAAGACGACAAAAAGAAATTGCCTAAAGCCGAGGATAAGAAAGACATAAAAGCAGTTCTGCCCCCCGCAATTAAAATAGATGACAAGACAAAAAAGACAGTGCCTCCAAAACCAAAAGTGGAGAATGAATATTAGCGCCTAAGGATTAGCGTTAGTTTAGTTTTAAAATATGAATTGGTTTAATTACCTGCCAAAATGTTAGTAAAAGGATAGATTGCTCTATGCTCAATTATTTTGCCATCATCATTCAATTTAAAAATATCAACATCTTTTATTTTGAAAGATTTATTTGTGGCTTTGATACCCATCATATCCTTTTTAAAAGTACCAGACCAGTCTCCAATTACAACTACCTGGTCGCCTTCGGCAACGTAAACCAGGTTCTCACCTTTATAATCCGGAAAAGCATTTAGAATTGAATTTATAATGGACTTTACACTATCCTTTGAACGTACGGGTGGCTGGGCGCCATCTCCATAGTCAACAAATGCAGGATCCACATCTTTCAATGCTTCATCTGCATTATGGGCATTTACTCCGCTCATTGATGCTTCAATAATTTTTTTATTTCGTTCTTCTTTTCCGGGTGATGTAGATTCTTTATCTGTAATCGCCGGAGTTTCTGTTTTCTTCTCAGATTTACACGCTACTAATGCAAACGTAAAAATGAATAATGGGTAAATGAGCTTTTTCATGCCTGTAATTTTTTGTTTAAAATTAATCAATTATTGCACATATCTAAATTAGTAGTAGTTTTCAAAGTTTGCAAATTTCACAGAAAATAATTAAGATGAGTGTTAACCGGAAATTTCTTACTTATAAAAGACATCATAGGCAAATCTTGTTAATGTAAGGACAACAATCACCAGGAAAAATACCCGGATAAATTTATTGCCTTTTCTTATGGCCAGCTTTGCGCCAAGCCAGGCGCCTGCTGCGTTACATATCGCCATTGGTATTGCAATTGGCCAGATGATTTTTCCTTTAAAAAGAAATAAGCATATAGAACCAAAATTAGTGGCAAGGTTCACCATTTTGGCATTAGCTGAGGCATGTAGAAAATCAAAACCCATCAGGACTATAAATGCAAGCACGAGGAAACTACCTGCTCCCGGTCCAATGAAGCCATCATAAAATCCAATTGCAACTGAAATTAGAATTGCATACATAATCTGCCTTCCTGTAGAATGATTTTTTTCGATATGCTGGCCAAAATCTTTTTTTATAAAAGTATAGATGGCAATGATGCACAGCACAACGAGGAGCAGTGGTTTCATGAAATCATTATCTACATAGATGAGCAATGCAGACCCTGCGAATGCAGAAATTGTAGCCAGGAGCATCATTAATAAAAGCAGCTTCCAGTTCATGTCTACCTTCTTCAGGTATTGAAATGCTGCAACACTGGTGCCACTGATTGCAGGTATCTTCAAAGTGCCAATCACTGTTGAAACCGCAAGTTGTGGCAATAATATGAGTCCGGCTGGTAACTGGAGAAGCCCTCCTCCACCCACAATGGCATCAACAAATCCGGCTGCAAAAGCCACAGAGCATAAGATAATAATTGTTGTAGTTTCCAGGGAAATAATTTATGGGCTTTCTAGGTGAATCAAAGAAAAAGGGTTGAGCATTCCTGTTTCGCGAAACAACGCTTGCAAAAATTTCTCAACCCTTCGGAGTTATGAAATGAAAAAACGCATAACTCAATCAATAATTTCTCACTTTCATTTCTACCCGCCTGTTCTTGGCGCGACCTGCAGCTGTCTTATTGTCTGCCACCGGCTTATCAGGACCATAACCTGTGGCTTTCAACCTATCTGCATCAATACCTTTTCCAATGATATAATTCATGACTGAATTTGCACGGTCATGGCTTAGCACATGGTTCTTTTCTGCAGTACCGGTTATGTCTGTATGACCTTCCACATCAAGCTTCAATAATTTATCATCATTGAGAATCTTTACAACGTCATCAAGTGATTTATTTGATTTAGCCAGGAGTTTTGCACTACCTGTTGCGAAGAATACATTTCTTGCCGCATAATTAACTTTATCTATAATCGTCTGTTGAATTACCGGGCAACCATTATTTTCTTTTGGTCCGGCAATAGTCGGACTTTTATCATCCTCATGATTTACGCCATCACCAACTACATCAGGCAGCGGAC
>JBKJPO010000312.1:0-2535 GCA_046595095.1 Chitinophagaceae bacterium | reverse complement strand
AAATTCTGGCTGGATGTTGCACGATGCCGTACGGAGGATCTGCCGGCTGACCCTGCGTACGGCATCGTGCAACATCCAGCCAGAATTTCATTGTTTATACAGCAGTACAATTTGTTGGTCTGTACTGTTTCCACAAAGCATTCCCTTTTCATGATTAAGAAATTTCACTTTCGCTCTACTCTCCCCCATCCTGATATTTATCATTGATCTATCAACTGCATCATAGCTTAGTGTAATTGGCCGGCTGGTTCTTCCATCATTGAAACTTCCATTTATTAAGGAGCCATCCTCGCTTACTCTCCCCCTTATTATTCCAGAATGGTTTCCCCACTGCAAATTCCATTCAGTATTGATAAACCTATCGAGGAAAGGTTCAGCTGTATTGTGAGAAATATATGGGCCTTTGGTAGCGTAGCCACCAGACTTTGTGCCATCAGAATCCATATGAAAACCGCTCATGATATCAAGGGTTGTGTCAAGAAAGTATGTAAACTTTCTTCCTCGTAACTCATCCCATCGCTGATTTGGTGTTGACAAATCAAAATAAAATTCAATGGCATTTCCAACTATCTTTCCATTGACTCTAAATGCATTACCGGACTCATCATAAAATACACCTATGCGGTTATCAACCGGGATAATAGTTCCGCCGTTTGATACACGCATAGCTCCTCCAAATCCTATGTATGTATAATTAATTCCCGGGATATGATAAATATCCAGCAGCCCTTTATGCCCGTCAAAATCCAGGTTCCATCTTCCCATAAAGGCAAGTTCAGGAAAAGGAGCAGGCTCAGAGATCTCGGTAATATAACTGGCATTAACAATCGGGGAAGCAATGATGGTATTATAGAGCCGCCTGTCGGGGTTGCTGGCCCAACGGGTGCCAGTAATATTATAACTATCTTTTATTAAAAATTTAGGATTCGCCGCATCTGTTTTATCGTAGCCGATTATAACCAGGTTATGGCCGCCCCCATTTATGTCAACATTGATCTCGTATCCAAGGTTTAAAATCTTTTCATACTCAGCGGGATCGCGTAGTTGAGCATCAGTAAATCTTTCAGCTTTTACAGCGCCGTAATAGCGTGAAGCTTTTAAAACATTCCTTGTTAATTGGGTAGTATTATAATTATTAGCTTCCCGTTGATCCGTGCTGGCATAATTCGGTGGTACAGGAAGTGATGGACGAAAAGCTACATCTGCTTCGGTAGGAATTTTTAAGCCGCTTGTGAACCAGAATACACTTCCACCTCCCTGCGTAGTAGCAAATTGATTCTCCCGGAAATTACTCGTTGTTACCCTGTCCCAGTATGGTTCGAGGTACATAACTTTAGCCATGATAGAAAAGTATTCTTCTGAGAGGTCCAATTCACCATAACCTCGTTTCTTGTATGCGGCTTCAAGCACAGCGATACTACCAAAATATGTGCAAAGCCCTCGTTCAAATGACGGCGCCTGGTGTTTAAATGGAGATTGATTGAGACTAAGATCTACCAGGTTTGCACTCACTGCTGCGCTATCATATGACCTTGTGAAAGACCAGGTTTGATTTACGCCATTTAGGTTATCCCATAATTGAATGGGCGAACCACCCCGGTCTATTACAGCACCCGCTACATCCAACACTTTATTGTTCGTTCCTGCGGCAGCGCTCCGAATGGTATATTTCTGATTGCCTGCAAGTTGAATAATCCATTTTGTTTCTTCAGATGATGATTCTTGTGGCCAGAGTTGCACCGGGCTACCATTACGCATACCCGCAGTTAAATTAACCTTTAAAGCTTTTCCGGAGGCAACATTCACCAGGTAATATTTGCCAGCACCTGCACTTTTTAAATCCCATAATTGGTTGAGTGCATAATATGGAAGCCATATTTGCACACGTGCACCATCAGTATTGTAGGACCCCGATTCAGCTTCCAATACTCGCCCATTATTTAGCTTGATCATATATCTGCCTTCAGGAAGACTGATACCGTTAGCTACTGTTGGCCCCGGTCCGGGAACATGCACCATTGCATTACCTTGTTCAATCGTTTTGATTTTACCAGGAAGATTTTTCTTCCCAACAAGATACTTGGGATCAACTTCAAAGCCAATTTGATAAGGATTATCAATCTTCTCAAACATTTTTTGATAAACCTGCCGCATCAAAGCAGTATCCGCAGGTCGTTGCTTTAAAAATATTATCTGCATACCATTTCTCCTCAACTCTCCTCTTCTTTCCATTTCCTGCAGACCACGTTCCAGGTCTGCCTGTGATGACTGTGCGATTGTATCAATACCCGGATAAAATAATATGAACAGAAATATTACTAGTCGTGTCATAAAATATTTTTATGTAATTAATTAGCTATTTGAACATTGAAATAGTACTCCTGGAATCAACCCGGATATTGCAATGACGCCATTGGACAATTCATGATTAACTTAACACTAGCACTTATTAGAATTTTTTCATGTTGAGATTTTAATAAGGGCTAGTGTTAAGTTAAGCATGAATTGTCCAATGGCGTGATTTCGATGAAGCAA
>JBKJPO010000295.1:0-4710 GCA_046595095.1 Chitinophagaceae bacterium | reverse complement strand
TAGCTCTATCATCGGTTTCGGAAATAAAAGATATAAAAGTCCCGCTACTGGTAGGGAAGTTGATTGGCTCCGGATAGGTTTCGCTCCCCGTAAAGCAAATCTATCGTTGTACATTAGCGTAGGTATTAAAGAGCATGCTGCTGCTCTTAAAAAGCTAGGCAAACATAAAACTGGTGTTGGTTGCCTTTACATAAATAAGCTGGAGGATATAGATATAAAAATTCTCAAGGAAATGATTGATGCATCAGTAAATCGAATGTAGAATACTTTATCAAATGAGGTAATTCCTATTGAAGATTTGGCATCGCATTACCAATGCCGTAGGCTGTATTCTCACGAACCACCATTTATTTAGTTTGGTGGGGAACGCAAACAGATGCTTTAGTATCAATAAATGAATAGAATGAATCCTAAGGTTGATTTTTATTTTAATAAAGCCAAAAACTGGCAGGAAGAATTGCAGAAATTGAGAATGATCGTTCTTGACTGTGGGCTAAATGAAGAATTGAAGTGGGGCGTTCCTTGTTACACGCTTCAGAAGACTAACATAGTTTTAATACATGTATTTAAAGAATACTGTGCGCTTTTGTTTTTCAAAGGTGCCTTGTTAAATGATGTTAACGGAATTCTAATCCAACAAACTAAGAATGTGCAGGCAGCGCGCCAGGTTCGGTTCACCAATACCCTGGAAATAGATAAGATGAAACCCGTCTTGAAAGCCTATATCTATGAAGCCATTGAAGTGGAAAAAGCCGGTTTGAAAGTTTATTTCAAGAAGGCTTCAGAACTCATCATCCCTGAAGAATTTCAAAATAAAATAGATAAAATCCCCACTTTGAAAACTGCTTTTGATGCATTGACGCCGGGACGGCAAAGAGGATACATTCTTTACTTTTCTGCACCCAAACAATCAAAAACCCGGGAGGCAAGGATTGAAAAATGTATGCAGCAAATTCGCAATGGAAAGGGATTAAATGATCAGTAAATTTAAATAGCCCTTCTCGTTGGTATCTTTAATTCTGATGGTGTAAATGATTTTCTTAAATCGGGCAAGCGGTGCCTGTCACAACCCGTTTAATCAAACAGCTGCAAACATTATTTCTACAAGCCGGGCAGAAGATATGAATCGAACAAGATATCTTTAACCGGCAAAGGAACAAGTTGAGCACCAGGAATTCTAATTCTTCTGTCTTCAAAAAAAATCATTGTAAGCATACTTGTGTATGTAATAACAATTTAACAAACCAATTTTTAAAAAATTTTAATGAAAAATATAATTCTTATTCTTCTCTGCATTCTGACAGCGCAATTCTCAATTGGCCAAAATGCAGAAGGGTTTTATAAAAAAGGAGACTCTCTTTACAAAATAAAAGATTTTAAGGGCTCGGCTTTTGCTTATGCTTATGGAATAAAACTGCAGGGGAATAATGCGGAGATTCGTAGATATAGATCGGCTGCCTCATCATGGTCGTTGGCTAATTTTCCCGACAGCGCATTTGACCTACTCAACATCGTTGCAAAATCAGGTAAGCTGTCAAAAATTGATTTGCAGCAAATTGAATACGGGATTGACTATTCTACATTGAGGACTGATAAACGCTGGTCCTCGCTTTTAGATAATATCCGGAAGAAGGCAGAAAAAAACGGTTACCCACAGGAAGAATTTATTTATGGCAGAAAAGAGGGAATAGGCCTTACCATGGTAAAGATAAATCCCAAAGTAAAATCAAACAGGAAAGCAATTATTTCCGTAATCAGCGGCAACTGGAATTCAAGTTATAATGGGATTGAAATCCCTACAGCCTCGTTGGAGCAATACCTGGCAAAAGGGTATACAATATTTGCAGTAACACATAGTTCTCAACCCCGGTTTGCAATTCCTGAACAGGTGGATGATATGAAAAGAGCTGTAAGATATATCCGGTACAACGCCACCAGGTTTGGAATTGATCCCGATCACATCGGAATAACCGGCACCTCATCCGGAGGGCACCTGGCCTTGATGATCGCTACTGCGGATGACAAAATTAACGCCACTGCAAATGATCCGACAGACCGGGTGTCATCAAGAGTGCAGGCAGTTGCTGTTTTATTTCCACCTACTGATTTATTGAATTGGGGCGGGAAAGGATTTAATTTCGGTAATGCAAAAGATCTGCTAAAAATCAGCAAAGTATGGGGAGCCGTAGATTTCAAAACCTGGAATGAAAAGTTCAGGATATTCGAGGAAGTAACTGATACTATTGCCAGAAATAAAATCACCAGGGAGGTCTCCCCAATATATTCGGTAACACCTGACGATCCCCCCGTTTTTATAATTCATGGCGATGCAGATATAATTGTTCCCATACAACAATCACAAACAATCATAGCAATGTTCAAAGAAGCTAACGTTATAAATAATTTTATAATTAAAAAAGGCGGCAAACATAATTTTGATGATATGAACCCGGAATGGCAACAGTTTGTGGGTTGGTTTGATAAATACCTGCATTAAATCATTTTTTTAACTATTACAGGAATTCAAAATCAGGATAATATTTTCTCAAGAGAATAATAATATCGAACCATTAGCAATGCCAGGGTTACTTGTGCTAATCCAAATCGAAACAAATAATTCGACAACGTAAAAAAAAATTACATCATGATAATGACATCCCGTTTAAGCAAAGCCAACCTGACTTCACATATTACTTTTTCACTTGGTTGGCTGGGAGCCGTTGCTGTATTCCTGGCTCTTGCTATCACTGGCGTTACAAGCGATGATATTCAACTGGCGCGTTCTTGCTGTCTTGCTATGGAGTTGAGTGCATGGTTTGTAATTGTTCCATTTTGTTTGACATCTTTGGTTACAGGAGTTGTCCAGGCAATGTTTACAAAGTGGGGATTATTCAAACATTATTGGATTGTTGTAAAATTATTTTTGACTCTTGCATCAACTGTACTTTTATTACTTCACATGCAGCCAATTACTTACATGGCAGGCCTGGCGGCAGAATCAACTTTTTCAAATGCACAACAGTCAGAACGTTTAATTGACCTCATAGCAAAAGCTGGAGCAACTATCCTAGTTTTAGTTGCTCTCACTACAATATCAATTTATAAACCATGGGGGAAAATCCGAATGACAAAACAAAACAACAATCAGTTTACTAATATACTTGGAGAAAATAAACCGGCTAAAAAATCCATGAAGTATTACGTCCTCATTGGACTTATAGCCTTAGTAATAATTTTCATCATCAAGCACCTGTTGAGCGGTGGTATGAGTGGACATTAATTTTAAACCCCTCCATGGATTAAAGCTGCGTATTTAGGCTTGATTTTTAACCCGGCAATTCATGAACCCCCACATGTTTTAAATTCTTTTGGCTTCATAAATTTTTATATGTTCTCGCCTTCTTTTTATATCACAGTTCAACAAAAACTTCATCAAATATTTCAAGGATTTTAAAAACTGCCTCAGTCTATTTTTAAAAAATAACTTTCGCTTTCCACCAATTTTTGAGTAAATTAGGATACTATCATTCGCTAAATCTTACGCCAATTGTTATTAGCAAAAGTTTAGCGCCTGGATATAAATTTAGACGCCTTCTTAAAAGTAAACGGTAACCAAAGTAGATGCTTTTTAGAAAGCGTGATTTTCCCTTTTTTGATTTTTGTTTTAATAACTGATAATTTTTAAGTAAACAAACTATTATGAAAAAGACCTTAACTTTTTTATTTCTTCAACTAATTTGTTATGGTATCAATGCCCAAAGTGCGCACGACAATCCATGTGGCGCTATTACAATCCCGGTTATTGAAAGTGCCGATCCCTGTATTCCTGTTCGCGACCAATTTACCGGAATTAGTTATGTTGCTTATAGCATAACGGGAACCAATACCTGCAGCCCATCATTCGCTAACAATCCTGATGTGTGGTATAAATTTACAGCTACCCATGTCCTCTCAAAGATACAAATAGTGCCCGCGCAGGGAAATGGTATCGGATGTGGTAATTACGGAGTCAGTGCGGCGGAATTTGTTGTCTTAACCGGAAATTGTTCAGGTCCCTTTACTTTGATTCAATGCGGAAGAAGTGATATTGCAAATACGCTTACCCTTAATAATCTTAGTATAGGAACGGAATATTATATAAAGATCACCGCTGGTTTTGGGAATACCTGCGGTTCGCTAGGATGTTGTGTGTATACCACTATACCTTCATCTTCAAGCAAAGTCGGGATAAATACTAACCTGCCCACTGCTAACCTGGATGTAGCAGGAGATGCTGTTTTCAGGAATAAAGTGACTATGAGGGATACACTTACTTTTGACAAACCACTAATTCTTCCCTCCACATTGGGTAATAAAATATCTTTTTACGGAGGCCTATCCGGTAATCATTATGGCATCGGTATTCAAAACGGTGGGTATCAATTTTATTCAGATGCACCCGCTGCAAATTTATTTTTCGGTTATGGTAGCAGCGATAATTTTACTGAGAGGGCAAGAATAATAAACCAGGGAGCAGATGCAATGCAATTAAACGGCAGAATCTATTTAAGAAACGGTACTACAGATCTTAACAATGGCGGAGGCATCTGGTTATATAAACCTGACAATAGTGCTTTACTTGGTTTTATTGGTGCCCAAAACAGCTCTAATTTCGGCTTTTTTGGTGGCCCAACCAGTTGGGGATTTATTTACAATACTACAAATGGAAGA
>JBKJPO010000052.1:0-3199 GCA_046595095.1 Chitinophagaceae bacterium | reverse complement strand
AATCAATTCCCCTCGTACGGGTATTTATATGATTGGTAAAAAAAGTAACCTCTCTTATTCCTGTAGTTACAGGGAAGGCAAGTAGCAATGCAGGAATAGAGCTGTTAACGGCTAACTGTTCGGAAATTATTATTCTGTTCTCAACATCAATTTGGTAGGCATCCAGTGTAAATAAGAATTTACTCCCTGCTTTTGCAGTTAAACCAATATTATAATTCCAGCTTAATTCGGGTTTCGGTGCTTCTATGCCTATTTGTTTAAGCCTTGGATCATCACTTCGTAATTGTTTTGTTTGCCGGATGGCTCCAGCTTGTACAGTAGATGTAGTTTGACTGTTAAAGATCTGCTGCAATGACGGTGCCCTGAAACCACGATTGATGGATGCCCTTATGGCAAAATCTTTAGTGAAGTTTAACCGGGTAGCAAGCTTACCGGAAATGTTACTTCCAAAGTCGCTGTAGTTTTCATACCGGCCCGCTGCCGCGATTAAAAACCTTTCTGTAATGTCGCTTTCAACATCAACAAACACGGCAATATTTGTTCTTGATTCATTAGCTTTATCGGCAGGCGCAATACCGGGACGGCCGCTACTGCCTGGTGCTTTATTGTTTGTTTGTGCCAATGGACCAACTTTGTAAGAAGCAGAATCACCTTCGGCCAGTTTAAAATTATCGATACGCAACTGGCTGCCAAATGCAAAGTTGATAGATTTTGCACCCCATAACCCGTCAAAGCTTTTGCTGAAACTTGCCTCAGTAGTACTTTGGCCAAACGTGTTTCGGCCTACATAAAAATTGGTAGGCGATGCTGCACCCAACGAAGGATTGGTAGTATTGTTGGCAAATAAATCGAGATAGTTTAATCCATAGCCTGTACTTAAATCAATGTTCCAACCTTTATCTGATTTTTTATTTACGCCGGCAAATAAAGAAAAGTCCATAGTTTCTCCGGGAAGTTGCGGAATGTATCCATCAGGAAAAATTGCCGGATTCGAATTGGCATCTCCCGGTCTTGCCGTCCTTAAAAACCCATAAGCCTTTATATCTTTCCTGGAAAATCCGCCAAAACTGTACAGCGACCAGTCTTTACTTATAGGATAACCCATATTAATAAATGCCTGGTATGCCTTGGTTTGATTGCTACCATATTTTGTTACATAGGCTGGTTTACTCGTGGGCCATACACCCCGGGCATTTCGAATGCTATCGTCTTTTGCTTTATTATTATCATAAATGATCCCGGTATACGGGTCGGTACGATCAGTACCACCCACATATTGATAGTGCAGCGTAAAATTGAAATAGCTTCCTTTTTTTCCTAAACCTAAACCATAATTTAATGCCGCAAGGCCTGAACCACCATCACCTTTTTTAGTAATTCCAAATTGCGTTTTAAAAGTTCCGCTGTTGATATTTTTCTTCAATACAAGATTTATTATCCCGGCTATAGCATCAGAACCGTATTGAGCTGAAGCGCCATCTCTTAAAATTTCCATTCTATCTATTGCCAGGGCAGGGATACTATTCATATCTGTTACAACAGTTCCTTTACCAACAGTTACATTATTATTAATAGCAGAAAACTGGTGTCTTCTTTTTCCATTCACCAATACCAAAGATTGATCCGGCGACATACCCCTTAATGTGGCAGGATCTGCAAAATTCGCAACACCGTTGATCCCGTTTTTTGCAGAGTTGAATGAAGGAGAAGTAAACTGCGCCATTTGTGCCAAATCTACCTGGCCGGTGTTTTCTAATTCTTTTGAATTAATTACATCAACCGGAACAGGGCGATTAACATCCGTACGTGGTCGACCACGGGAACCTACTACCATAATATTTTCCAGCGAATTATCATTTGGAAAAAGTTTTACAGAATAATTTGCATCCGGTCCGGGAGAAAATTCTATGGTCAAATATCCAACTGATGAAATAATCAAAACATCTCCCGGGTCTGCATCAATGGTAAATTTTCCATCATTGTTTGTAATTACGGCTTTCTTTTTTCCTTTTATGGCAACAGTAGCTCCAACAAGGGGCTCACCTGTTTCTGCATTGGTGATTGTGCCGGTTATTGGAATAAATTTTTCTTCTGATATCTGCACTGAGTTGATCAATGTTGTGTTATCCGCAACGGTTTTGAAAAGCAGCACCTGGTCATTTACTACTTTATAGCCAATATTAAGCGGCATGAAAATTTCATTTAGAAGATCTTTTAATTTTTTTTCATTGGCTTTAATTGAAACCCTCCTACCGGATTGGATGGAATTGGAACTGTAAATAAACTCCACTTCTGTTTTCCGCTTTATTTCAGAGATAACATTTTTTATTTCCTCGTTTTTAATATCGAGTGTAACCAATTTTTCCAGAATTTCCTGCCCATCGGCTTTTTTAGCAAAAACCGCTATGGCAAAAAACGCAGAAAGAAATATTTGTATAGCAATCAATTTCATAGAAAATGCAATTGCGTGGAGCAACCGATTTTTTTGCATAATTTGAATTGTTTTTGTTTGAGTAATAATGTGCAGACAATAACCATCAGTCCATGGGCAGATGCAAGTCGGCAATACTAGTAATATTGCCGGCTTTTTTGTTTCTCACAGTTATGCCGAAGAGAAAAAATAGATATTCATATCACTGCTGTTTCTACGTTTTATAATAAGATTTAATTACATCCTTTCCCTTTTATAAGGATGCTTGTTCCCTTTATTTCATATTGGTGATTGGTTGACTGGCAAATCAACGCTAATTTATCGTACAAAGATTGCCCGGAAATGTTCCCGGTAAATTTACACAGGTAAATATTTTCATTTTCAACTGAAATATCTACCTCATAAAATTTACCAACAATATTTAAAACAGTTTGAAAGTTGGCTTCATCAAAAGAAAATGAAGTTGATGCAAGTGTACTTTCACCTTCCTGGATTACAGGTTCAGGATTTTCTACCAGCGAAGTAATAAAATGCCGGCTGGTAAGATTATAAATAACTTTTTGGTTAGGTGTAATAATGATACCATTATTTTTTTGCTGTTCAGAATTTAAAAGCACCTGCTTGTTATCTTCGTAAACTGCAACCCGCCCGGTTTTCACAGCCACAGTGATATGATTTGTTTTCTTATCCGGTTTTATGGTAAAACTGGTTCCGAGTACCTGTGTAACTAAATTTCCGCTATGTACTAAAAATGGCCTGGAAGAATTT
>JBKJPO010000396.1:0-5574 GCA_046595095.1 Chitinophagaceae bacterium | reverse complement strand
GCACTTGCTTTAGCAGCTATTATAGTGCCGGGAAGATTTACATACTGATTCAGCGATAGCGAAAATAGTTTATGGTCGGACATTGATTCAAAATAATTTCAAATTAACAAACTGAATCATCCATATTAAAACTTAAACATTGAAAAGAAAACTTTTTCTCTTTTTTTTAAGTCTGCATGTAATCAATATTTATGCGCAGCAACAATATTTTCCCGATGCTGTATGGCAGAAAAAACAACCGGAAGAACTAAAGATAAAAAAAGTTTTACTCGACAGTGCCGTAGCCGTTGCGCTGAAAAGTGAAAACCAAGTCGATCGGGATTTGCGGATAGCCAACATGAAATCCTATTCAAGAGAACCGAATTATAAAATTTTGGGACCGATGAAACTCCGTGGCGGACCCGCCGGGCTTGTGATTAAAAACGGATACATCGTAGCACAATGGGGAGATGTAAACCGTGTTGATATGACCTTTAGTGTAACCAAAAGTTATCTCTCCACTATAGCTGGTTTAGCCATTGATAATGGATTAATTAAAAATGTGACTGACCAAGTGAATCAATATGTGTGGGATGAATATTTTGATGGCGAACATAATTCAAAAGTTAGCTGGCAACATTTGCTCACACAATCATCTGATTGGTCGGGTAGTTTATTTGGCTTGCATGATTGGGCCGACCGCCCACCAAAGGAAGGTGGCATTGATGATTGGAAAAATCGCAAGCTGCATGAACCAGGAACGAATTATGAGTACAACGATGTTAGGGTAAATCTGTTGGCTTATTCACTGTTACAAGTTTGGCGCAAACCTTTACCCATGGTGTTGAAAGAGAAAATTATGGATCCCATCGGTGCATCTACTACCTGGAGATGGTTTGGTTATGAAAACTCATTTGAAAATGTGGATGGGTTGATGATGCAATCAGTTAGCGGGGGCGGACACCATGGAGGCGGCATCTTTATCAATACATTGGATCATGCAAGATTTGGTTTGTTGTTTTTAAGAAATGGTAAATGGAAGAACCAGCAGCTACTGTCTGAAAAATGGATCATCGCTGCACAACAACCATCTGCTGCCAATAAAAATTATGGTTATATGTGGTGGTTGAATACTGATCTGGGTTGGAAAGGCATTTCACCGAAAGTATATTATGCCGCAGGTTATGGTGGTAATTATATCATTGTTGATAAAGAACATGAACTGGTAGTGGTTACACGGTGGATGGATGACAATAAAATAGCAGAAGTGTTGGGTTTGATCTTGAGATCAATGGAGGCAAAATGATTTTAACAAAAGAAAGTACGTTTTTATGCTGGAGAAAAAAAGAAATGGAAGTTGATTCTGAACCCGCGGGTAAGAGTCTCATAAATATCTTTCATCAATTCCTCATGTTATTTCTCGCTGTATTTCGCGGGTTCTTAGTAGAGTATAAATTGGAGCATCAAATAGAACACCAAAGCGAAAAAGAATTTATCAAATCAATGCCAGGTGTTTTCAAGATGATCGTGAAAAATTAAACTTAATTTAGCTCCCCATCACTCCCCTCCTCCATCGAACATTTTTTAAAACATATCAAAACCTATTACCAGCTTAGTACAGAAGCTGAGCATACGCTGCACGCCTGTATGGAACAAGTCGTATTTGCTAAAAACGAATACCTGTTAACAGAAGGAAAAATATGCCGAAACTTATACTTTTTACAACGAGGCGCCTTACGTGGATATTATAATCTTGATGGAAAAGAAATTACCCATTGGTTTGCATTTGAAAATGATTTTGTTACCTCCTTTCATAGTTATATAACAGAGCAACCCGCAGTAGAAAACATTCAGATGTTGGAAGGAAGTATTTTATGGGCTATATCTAAAGAGAACTTAACGAAGCTCATGAATCAATTCCATGAATTGGAAAAACTGGTAAGAATTGTTTATGAAAAATATTATCTCCGCCTTGAAGATCGTTTTGTTAATGCTCAATTTAAATCAGCCACGGAAAGGTACCAGAATCTGCTGTTGCAAACGCCACACATAGTAGAACGGGTACCCTTAGGACATATAGCCTCATACCTGGGTATAAGCCAGGAAACTTTAAGCCGGATACGAAGCAAGTTTTAACTTTTACAATTTCCGTTTTTGATAAAAGTCAAAAGTTTGAGAAAACATCAGCAATAGATTTGTTACATAAAAAAATTATATGAAACAAAGAAACAACCAACAACCTTCTGCTGCATTTATTGGAGCTTCCTGGACCGCCTTGTTAATTGGTGTTACGGCTTTTCTCATTGGGCTATGGAATGCTGATATAGAATTAAATGAAAAAGGTTATTATTTTACAGTCTTGATGTTTGGCCTGTTCTCAGCGATTTCAGTTCAAAAAGCTGTGCGTGATCAAATGGAAGGCATACCTGTTACAAACATCTATTATGGCATTTCCTGGTTCACCACAATTTTATCTATTCTCCTACTCACAATTGGTTTATGGAATGCAGATTTTGCAAGAAGTGAAAAAGGTTTTTATGCAATGTCTTTTGTGCTAAGCATGTTTGCTGCTATTGCTGTTCAAAAAAATACCAGAGATTTGAAAGTTGCAGAGAATAAAGATGATGCACCCTGATTTTCAAAGTTGGAATGAAATCCGGATCTGATAATATTGTCAATGGATGACTGGGAAGAAGGAAACAGTCATCAGAACCAAGAAAGTTTTCGGATGCTTCCAGGGCCCGAACAATTTTGAATAAAATGAAAAATTATATTACAGTTTCTGCAATAATTATAGGTTTAAACTATAGCAGGGTACCTACTTCCATTTATTTATTCAATCAATAATTTTAATTATAAACCCTTACTCCTTTATTCAGCCACCTCCCCCAAAACTTTCCATAAGCATGAACCCTATTTGTCACAGCATTATTCAAATCAACAACTTTATTGCCCTGGTTAACCCATTCAAAAATTCCGCCGTATAAATTACTAATATTATTATACCCTGCTTTAACCAGCTTTTGAGAAATTTCTTCGCTTCGTTTCCCTATTGAACAATACACAATTATTTCTCTCTCTTTTGGAATGTAAGCCAGGCTTGATAAATTAAAATCTTCATAGCCAACATAGACAGCATGCATAATATGGCTCACATCATATTCTTTCTTTTCCCTGGTATCAATAAATAATACATCCTTTTTTTTGCCTGCTTCCGGTATAGTTATTTCTTTGACGTCATGTTTTAGTATAATATTTAATAAGGTATTGAAACTTCCATTCTCTACTTTTTTTTGGGAAATCCCTTCCTGGGAAATCAGGGCAAGGCCAATTATTATCAAAAAAAATGCTCTCATAGATCTAGCTTCAACGTGAATAATTATACAAAGCAAAAATCATACTAATAAATCATTATGAATAATAAAAGCAGGACCAGGTAGATTAACTGACAGCAGTCACCGATTTATTGAATTATTTGTATGAAATTTGAAACATAAACTGAAGATCATGCAGATAAAACAATGGGAAAATAAAAATCTTTCCCACTTTAGCTATGGAATTTTAAATGTCTCAGAGCGTAAGATTATGCTGATCGACCCCTCCCGAAATCCGGATCAATATCTTGAATTTGCTAAAGAAAATAATGCAGAGATTATAGGCATAATAGAAACTCATCCACATGCTGATTTTATCAGCAGCCACTTAGAACTCCACCAGCTAACTGGTGCCACAATTTACACAAGCAGTTTAGTAGATGCTGAGTATCCACATGAAACATTTGATGAAGGAGATATTATTGAATTTGGTAAAATAAAATTATCAGCCATCAATACTCCTGGTCATTCACCCGATAGTATTTCAATTGTAATGGAACATGAGGGAAAGCAAATAGCTGTCTTTACCGGGGATACACTTTTTATTGGTGATTGTGGCAGACCAGATTTGAGAGAAGGTGTTGGAAATATTCATACAACCAGGGAAATGCTTGCCCAACAAATGTATCACTCCTTAAGAAAAAAATTGATGACCTTGCCTGGTGAGGTAATTGTTTACCCGGCACATGGCGCGGGGACGCTTTGCGGAAAAAACCTAAGCAAGGAAAGCAGCAGCACTATTGGCCAGGAAAAAGTAAGCAATTGGTCATTGCAGGAATCAACAGTGGATGATTTCGTAAATACGCTCCTCGCAGATCAACCTTTCATTCCTCAGTATTTCCCATTCGATGTGGATTTGAATAGAAGAGGTGCGTCACCTTTAAAAGAAAGTATTGCCAGAATTAAATCAACAGAAACAATTCATGATAAAGCATTGCCTGTTTTAGATAAGTTATTATGGGTAATAGATACGAGGAAAGAAGAAGCTTTTAAGAATGGACACCTTCCCCACTCCATCAATCTTATGGAGAACGGAAAATTTGAAACATGGTTGGGAAGTTTGATCAAACCCAATGAAAAGTATTACCTGGCAAGCCAAAGCAAAGAGCTGTTGGAAATTATGCTGGAAAGAGCTGCTGCCATTGGTTACGAGAGCCAGGTTGCAGAAGCTTTTGTTATTGAAAGTGGTAATATAAAAGAAGAAAAAATTGACCTGGATAATTTCAAAAATCAACCAGGTAAATATACAATTGTTGATGTAAGAAATGCTTCAGAAGTTAAAGAAGGAAAAATATTTCCTACCAGCATCAGTATTCCTTTGGCAGAAGTAAGAAATCGTGTGGATGAGATTCCAACCGATAAACCAATCGTTGTTCATTGTGCAGGAGGTTATAGAAGTGCAGCCGCAAGTTCGTTAATCAATTCAAATCTAAATGGGAGTGTAAAAGTGTTTGATTTGGGCGAAGCAGTTAAAGAATTTCAATAAATAAAGCCAGTTGTTCTGCCATCTTTTATAGTCGGCGTATCGATCAAATTTGCGACTGTAGATTTCTACGTCAATTCACTTCATGTATTGATAGTGCCGTTTATATACTTAAGGTTTTATGCTAGTTGTGGTCAAAAGCTGCTTGAATGAATATTTATAATTTCGGGGAGTCTTTAAGAAAACCCTTAATTCTATAAATCATTTCCCGTAAAGTATAAACATTCAAATTCAATGAAGTGTAATTTTGTATAAGCTTTAATACTTCAAGTAAAAATACAGTGGTATTAATTACCAATATAATGTATGATGTCACTCATTGGCCTGTCATTTGTTATTTAAAGCCATAAAATCAAGCAAGTAAAATCAAATCCCTATTTTTACCGACGAATAAATGAATTTCAAAAACAGAAATAATATCAAAGCCGCAGTCTTGCTTATCGTGTTCGGGATGAACACGCTGATAGGTTTTGCCTGTGCATTAGGGCTTGATTTACCTGGTTCAAAAGATCACCATAATATTGAGGCTAAATTGGATCAACAAGGCACTGAGCAATCTACCAAAGTTCAACCTCATGCTCACTCTCATGAAAAAGGCGCACATCACCATGATGCACCCTTGGCTGAAGATCTTAAGCCGCCAAAAGAATCTGAAAAAAAAGATGATTGTTGCTCTGACCATGTAGTTCCGCTGCAACAGGTGGATAAAGCTATTCCTGGCAGCATTGCCATGCCAAC
>JBKJPO010000221.1:0-5818 GCA_046595095.1 Chitinophagaceae bacterium | reverse complement strand
GGGAGAATAATGTTTTTGGAATTGGGGGCATGCTCATGTTTGACCGTGGCATGGCAGGAGTTCAAAAAAGTACCTATGCCTCCTTAAATCTTGCTTATTCCATGGTGCTTTCGAACAACGAAAGTATACATAGACTAGGTGTGGGTTTTGGCGGCACCTACATACGTAGATCCGTTGATTTTAGCAGGCTTGATTTTGAAGAACAATTTACCGGGTTTGGATTTGATACGAATCTTCCTACAGGAGAAGCAGCTTTATCGAACATGAAATCTTCTTTTTCTGCAAATGCTGGGATTACTTACAGTATCAAAAAGGAAAAAAGCAATATTGATCTAGGCGTGGCTGGATTCCACCTTAATAGGCCTAAGCAAACTTTTTTAGAAGATGAACATCAATACCTGGCTATAAGAAAAGTAGCTCATATTAATTTTGAAACTCAATTGAGTGAAAGAGTTCTATTGAATGCAAATGCAATATACCAGAACCAGATAGCGGCAAATTATTATTCTATAGGTGGTGCATTAGGGTATTATGTTGGTGATGAAGATAAAACAATTCTTAATGGAGGATTATGGTATTGGAGCAATAATGCAGTAATACCATATTTAGGCATTGCATATAAAGACTTTCAATTTGGAGTTAGTTATGATTTGATCATTTCAAAACTGAATCAAGCTACACGTAAACCAAAAACGTTTGAAATTTCATTAATTCTTAGAGGAACAAAAGCGCCAGATGGAAGTATCCCTTGCCCATGGAAATAAGACAGGAATAAAAGTCTAACATATTAATTTAGACAAAATAAAAGCACGTAAATACGAAATGATCTACCATATAAATGGCTCCTGGAGTTGGTCAATTATTATGCTTTTCTTGCCAGGATATTTATTATCATTTATTGAATAATCGACTAGGATTATTCTGCCTTTCCTGAGATCAACATTAAATTTATTTGAAATCCCATTAACGGTAATATCAAAAAGTAAAACAAAATCTACTTCTATTTTTGATTTAATGATTTGCCTCCCGTTATAAAATATTTTTATTTCCTCATCAGATTGCGTTAAGCTTAAATGACCCTTTTTTAATGAGTCTAGATTTGCAAGTTTATATTGGTCAAGCAAAAGTGTTTTATTAATCGAAAGACTTACATTATCATTTTCAAAGCACCCAATAAAAACAACAGAGTAAACAAATTCTCTTAGATGAGTATTAGAAAATGAGAGGCTGCTACAGAAAAATAATATTAAAGTAAAAATCTGTTTTTTCATAGGTTTAGGGGAATTCCCGTACTTTCTAACGAAATAGCAACGATCTTATTGCTACAGCTTACTTCCATCATCTCAAAAAAAAGGGCCTTCTACAAGAAGACCTTTTTTCTATATTTCATTGCAACACAAATCAGAATCCCAAACCAATCGTAAATCCACTTACCATAACTGGTAAACTTCCCTTTGCACTCACTTTTCCGTTTGTTAAATCAACATGATAAACTCTTGTTGTACTGCCGGAAGTAAATGCACCATAAGCCTTGTTACTTGTGCCGCCAATGTCAAATCCATTGCTGGTTTCGATGTTTACGCCAAGATTTCCAACTTCGGTTAACGTTCCGTTATTTGGTGGACTTTGAATGAATAATTTGTCATTCGCGGGATCTATCACATAAAGTGTAGTGGTAGCTGTGCCTGCAAAATTATTTGAATAAGCTGCTGCACTTACTGAAGGTGTACCCGGGTTTAACGGAGTATCCGTAGTAGTTGCACCAGTTAAGGGATTCACACGAAGATTTTGGCCGGTGTTACTAACAATTCTAATCCTATCTGGTACCGGGTTGAAATCAACAGCGAATGAAGTTCCATTTAAAGGTGTTGAAAGCATTGCTATAAAAGTTGCAATACCATTAGTTGCATTTACTCCAATTGTGTATATACGGCTATTACTACTAATTGCAGTTAATTGTCCATTCACAGGACGAAAGTCAATGCCTACAAGCGATTCACCGACTTGTAAACCAGTGATTGGTTTTGAAACCAGGCCTGTGGTGCTATTTGGATTAAAGATTAATAAATTACTGCCACTAACGGCGAAGGCTACCGGCTGAGTAGGAATTGCAATGCCATAATATACATTGTCACATTCAAACTTATCAAGCTTTTTGGCATCACCAGTGGTGAGATCTATTGAAAACAAAGTTGTTTTTCCTTTGTGCCGATAGATAGCCAGGGCTCCAAATTTATTTGACTTCTGCGAACCATCTGAATCCTCATCTGAAACACGTGGAGCTGCAATATCAAAACCACCTTCGCCATCGATATCAACACCCAACGAACCTACCAGTTCAAGGCCACCCAAGTTTGGAGGATTTTGCTTGTAT
Organism: Chitinophagaceae bacterium; assembly: GCA_046595095.1. Classification (GTDB taxonomy): domain Bacteria; phylum Bacteroidota; class Bacteroidia; order Chitinophagales; family Chitinophagaceae; genus Ginsengibacter. The sequence continues at coordinate 3,444 of JBKJPO010000221.1, read as the reverse complement.
AATTTATCGGTTGTTACATCAATATCGTATAAAATTGTAGTAGCAGCACCAGCCACATTGTTGGAGTATGCAACGGAAGTAATCATTGCACCAGGAACACCATTTATGCTACCATCAGTTGCTGCTAATGCACCTGTCTCTGGATTAAGCCTAAAATTTTGCCCGGTATTTGTAACAACCCTTATACGATCTACCGTAGGATTGAAATCAAAACCTACAAAAGTTCCTGCCAGGGCTGGACTAAACGGAGCAGCACCAATTGGCCGCGCTACGCCAGTACCAAGATTTATCACATAAATGCGATTACTATTACCGAGGCCATAAAGCTGGCCGGTAGCAGGGCGAAAATCGATAGCAAGGATCTTCTCACTTGGTTGTACTCCGGTAATGGTAACCGATTTCATCATGCGATTAAGATTGTCGAGAGAATATTTATCTAGTTTGTTCCCTTCGCCTAATGCATAAAATATATCATCGTCATCATCTTTATCCCAATTGTTTCCATCTTGTTTTAAGTTGAATGCAGCATTATTTTGTTGACCGTCAGACAGTTGATCTTTTTTACAAGCCGAAAAAAGAGCCAGGCAAACAATCCCGATCAGGAGATGATTCCGTTTCATGAGTTTAATTTTTTTAGTTAAAATATGTTGTGGAACTTATTTACGAGGATAGTTTTATTTTGGATTTCGTTAACAAATGGCGGATAATTCCGTTTGATATTGACTAGTATTATGGAGGAGTTCCGGTTATAGTACAACGAAACCGGCCGTCTTTCCAAATGGAAATAATTTTCAGGAGTACCTAACCTTGATGATCCTTTGTGCGCTGGAGTCTTTGTGGTTCAAAAATTAAAAATTCCTGCCCCTCACTATTTCCCATTCCATTTTTGTTTTCTCAAAATCCACAAGAAATTTTTCATTCTTTAATAAATGATCCACCACCTGTCTTGCCATAGATCTTGCACTTTCTGAATCACTAGGAAAGTGAACTCCGATGATTTCCCGCGAATGAGCCATATCAAAAGCATCCTTTATAAAAAAATCAGCGAACTCAGGCGCGAGTGCAGAATAAATATAAGCAGCAACATAAGAATTGCCTGCATGTCCGCTCGGATAGGCCGCCCAGTTAGTTTCCTCGAGATTTTTAATTCTTGTATCAATTTTATAAGGACGGATTCGGGCATAATGATATTTATAATACCAGATGAAATAGCTCGCATCCCGCCATGCATTTGCTATCAGCTGTCTTGTTAAGGGAAGTGAATCATAATTGAACCAGGTTCCAATTGAGCGTCCCATGTGAAACAGGTTTTTCTGGAAAGCAAAATAATGTTCATCGCCCTGTTTGATGTTTGTGTTGTACCAAACACCGGCATAAAACAAACTGGCGCGTACATCTTCTTCTGATCGTTGCTGCTGCAATTGTAAAAGATAATCCAGTTCCTTTCTTGTTTGCAAGGAACTGTTGGCCGGGGGCGGTGGAACTTTTACCAGCGATGGATCAGCAGCGAGGTAATATGGCGGCTTAGCTTTCAAGCTCTCCTTTTGTTTTTCTGAAACAGGAAATCTTAATGTATCCAGGGGATTAGATTTTGAGCTTGGCTCGCTGTCGTATTTTGAGAGCGTTTTATAAAAACCGCGGCTATCCGTTTCAGCTCTTGAGCTTTTAGGTATAGGAGGCTGTGCGTAAATAAAACTGTTAAGCACAGTGATAAGCAGGAGAAGCAAAATTGTAGTTTTCATAATGAACCCTTTTATCTGGGTTCAATAAAGACACGGCAGGCATTAAAAAGACGCAGCTTTTTTTGATAATTTTTTTCTCGGGATGCAAACAACCAAATTCCCATACGCATCAAACTCCATGAAGCAGCCGGCTTCTAATGCTTCCTGGAGTTTTTTTCTTGCCCGTTGTATACGGCTCTTTGCAGCCGTAAGCGATATATTCAAGCGCCGGGCTACCTCTTTTTGCGGCAGTAATTCCAGGTCACTAAGCCTCAGGGCTTCCCTGTATTCTTCCGGAATTTTATCAATAAACCTGGGAAGACATTCCACCAATTCCGTATTATAATTTGCCGGCTTGGTATCGCCCTGGTTTGGTGTCAGCGCTTCGCATGTACAATTATTATTTAGCCGCGACTGTTTTCGAAAATGATTAAAGACAGTATTCCTGCTCACCGTGTAGATCCATGAGCTAAGGCTTTCCTCATTTTTTATAGTGTCTTTTTTTTCAAGGATCTTGATGAAGATTTCTTGCAAGAGATCTGCTTTTTCGGCTTTTTCTTTAATGTAGGGGGTAAGGAAATTGTTGAGCTTTTTTTCCCAGAGTTTAAAATCGATGGAGGCAGTTGACATCTTATCTGTTTTTATTAAAAATACTTAAGCATATTGAATTTATTGATTATTGGATTATTTAGAACAAAGAATCTTGCCAGGTTGGGTAATGAGATGACGAATGGTGAGAAGAATTGATCGGCAAACAGTAGAAGAGAATTATATTCGAATTATTGGGGGGAAAACCTCATAAAAACCTGGGGTTCTTCCTTTGGAAACAATATTAGTGGATCGTATCTTGGAGTATGGGTATGTTAATCATTCTGAACCTTGATTCAGAACCTTGATTGAAGGGATTAATTGATTACTTGATTGATATCTTTAAGGTGGTTCGTAATCTGGAAATCTTATAATCTTTAAATTAAGGTTCAGAACTTTAAAATCAGGGAATCCTCCACTCTTTTAATCGACGTCTATGCTCCACGAAGAATTAACACGCAAAATCATTGGCTGCGCGATGGAAGTTCACAAGCGGTTAGGTAATGGGTTTCAGGAAGTTATTAACCAACGCGCGATGGCGATTGAAATGAGGTTAGCTGGGCTGAAATTTGAAAGAGAATTAGAAATGTGGTTGTATTACCGTGATGAATCCATTGGAAGCAGAAGAGTGGATTTTTTTGTTGAGAAAACTATCATGGTAGAAATTAAGGCAGTTATAAACCTGGAAGACGTTCATCTCTCACAAGCAATAAATTATCTGGAAGCGTATAAGATGCAGGTAGGTCTGCTACTCAATTTTGGATCCAAGAGTCTGCAGTTTAAAAGAGTTCATAACAATAAACTTTTAACGCCGGATATTGAACCTTGATTAAAGGATTAATTGAACACTTGATTCCAACAATATTTGTATGCAGGGTATAATGAGGAAATCCTGCAATCCCTTGATCACGATTTAGAACAACAATTTTCCTGCGGTGTATAATCAGGTAATCCTGCAATCCTTTAATCATGGTTCAGAACCTTGACCAACTTAGAATAACTCGCCTTAAACCTGTCCTTCATCACTTCACCCTGCACTTCTGCTTTACAAGATCTATACTATCTGAAATTACAAAATATTGAAAAGGACAAAGCAGTTTCCTGTTTAAGGCTTCTGGTAATCTTATCTCCGCAG
>JBKJPO010000176.1:0-9009 GCA_046595095.1 Chitinophagaceae bacterium | reverse complement strand
ATTTTTATGTTTTCATTTTAATTCATTTATTACCACGTTGATTATAGACTCCGTGTAAACTCCGTGGTACTCCGAGAAATAATTTTTTGTGACGCGGAGTATCACGGAGTTTACATTAATAACTCACAAGTTTATTTACAACTTCATCCAACCTCGACTTTGCCATAAAATTCTTTTCAAGCTCTATATTAAATGGAATAGGCGTATCCAATGAAGCACAACGCATCACAGGAGCATCCAATAATTCAAAACAATGCTCAGCGATCCATGCCACAATTTCGCCACCAATTCCCCCGGTAAGTGTATCCTCATGTAACATGATAACTTTCCCGGTACGTTGCACACTGCTACGAATGGAATCATAATCCAGAGGCAATAGTGTTCTCAGATCAAGAATATCGATTGATATTCCCTGGTGTTCTTCTGCATAATCATTTGCCCAATGTACACCAGCCCCATAAGTTATAATACTAATATCGGTGCCCAAACGCTGATGCCTTGCTTTACCGATCTCAATCTCGTAGTAATCGGCAGGCAACTCTCCACTCACACTTCTGTACAAGGCTTTATGCTCGAAATATAAAACGGGATTGGGATCATTTATTGCGGCGATTATCAAACCTTTTGCATCCATGGGATTCGAAGGATAAACCACTTTCAATCCGGGTGTATGAACAAACCAGGCTTCATTACTCTGGCTATGAAATGGTCCGGCTCCAACCCCACCACCAGTAGGCATCCGTATCACTACATCTGCGTTTTGGCCCCAACGGTAGTTGATCTTTGCAAGATTATTTATAACCTGATTAAAACCCACGGTTACAAAATCTGCAAACTGCATTTCCATTACGCTTTTAAACCCTTCGAGGCTTAATCCAAGCGCGGCACCCACAATCGCACTTTCACAAAGCGGTGTATTACGCACCCGTACTTTACCAAATTCTTCAACAAATCCTTCCGTTATTTTGAATGCTCCGCCATATTCTGCAATATCCTGCCCCATTAATATAAGTTCTTCATGAACTTTCATGCTTTGAAAGAGACCTTCTTTTATAGCATCTATCAGCCTTCCATCCGATCGTAGATTGTTCCCGGTATATTTGAAAGTAGATGAAGCGTTATCTATTACCGTTACCTGCTTTTGTTTTCCCTTTTTCCCGGCATATACATCGCTTATTTCCGACGCAGTATGCACATGGATAGGAGCAGCATCAAAGCCTGCCTTTAACTCTGTTTCAATATATTCCCTGGTGCTGTTTCTTATGTCCTCAATTTTATCTTCACAAAGTATTTCTTCGCTTAAGAGAAACTCCTCGAAATTCTTTACGGGATCCTTTACGGACCAGGAATCAAGCACTTCCTTTGGCACATATTTCACTCCGCTTGCTTCTTCGTGGCCCCGCATCCGAAAGGTCATGCACTCAATGAGATAAGGTTTTTGATTCCTGATGCAATGTTCTCGTACACCCTTTACCGTTTCATAAACATCAAGAATGTTGTTACCATCAATTCTTACTCCCTCCATGCCATAGCCGGCAGCCTTATCAACAATACTTTTGCAACGATATTGTTCGCTCACAGGAGTACTCAATCCATAACCATTATTTTCAATAATAAATATGACAGGCAAATCCCAAACTGCTGCTACATTGAGTGCTTCGTGAAAATCGCCCTCGCTTGTTCCTCCCTCACCCGAAAAAGCAAGTGATACTTTATTCTCCGCCCTTAATTTATGCGCCAATGCCACACGATCTGCTATAGCAAGCTGTGGCCCCAGATGAGAAATCATCCCACAAATATGATGTTCTCTATCTCCAAAGTGAAAACTACGTTCCCGGCCTTTGCTATAGCCATCGGGGCTTCCCTGCCATTGCATAAATAATTTACGCAGTGGCATTTTCCTGCCGGTGAAAACGCCAAGATTCCTGTGAAGTGGCATGATCCATTCATCTTCTTTAAGTGCCAGTGTTGCCCCAACGGATATAGCTTCCTGCCCGATACCACTAAACCATTTTGAAATTTTTCCCTGGCGAAGTAAAACAAGCATTTTCTCTTCAATCATCCTTGGCAACAATAGAGACCGGTAAAAATGTAGGAGTTCCTCCGGAGACAAATTCTTCCTGTTGAATGTCATGCTTTTAAAATAGGAGATAATACAGACCGGCTCCAGGCCTTTATAATTTTGTTACGTTTTATGAGCTTCTCATTTCTTGTCTAATACTTTCATAATAACCGAGGTAATCAAGGAAAGTAATAAGGCAAAAATAACAGCCCACCAGATATTTGTTATTGAAATGCCCTTTACAAACCGGGCGGCAAGTAATACAACTATAGCATTTATTATAAATAAGAAAAGGCCAAGAGTAAGAATGGTTACCGGTAATGTAAGAATTACCAGGATTGGTTTTACAATAAAATTCAATATCGCAAGAATAAGTGCAAAAATTAGGGCCGTCCAATACGTATCAACCTTTACGCCGGGTAAAAGTTCGGCAAGGCCAAATGCCACTGCGGCGGTCACTAATAATCTAAGGAGGAAACTCATAGCTGATCTGTTTTAAGGTTAAAATATTTCAAATTTCTTTCTCACATTTCAAAGTACTTTTCTGTTTATATAACAACTAGTTCATAAAACGAATCCTCCGTCAAATATTTTTGCGCCAGTGCCTGCAACTCCTCCGCCGACACCGTCTTAATCGTTTGCATCGACTTATAAAAATATTGATCATCCAGATTATTGAGAATGAGGTTTTTCCATCTTGCGATAATCTGGAATGGACCATCAAGATCCCCAAGATTTGTACCCATCATATAATTTTTCACTAATAATAATTCTTCATCATCAATGGGCTCATCGCGCAGTTCCTCCATTTCTTTATATATCTCAGTAATGGTAGCCTCGCATACATCTTTGCCCGCTTCAGTGCTGATCACCCAGGCCGTTTGGTGAATGTGGTTCTGAATATAGCTCGTAATTCCATATGTGTACCCTTTGTCTTCCCTGATATTGCTCATCAGGCGTGATCCGAAGAAGCCACCAAATACATTATTCAGGATCATTACTTTCTGGAAGTCCGGATGATGTCGATTAGGAAAAGGTCTCGCAATCCTTACGGCACCCTGAACTCCTACAGGATCGTTTTCGACCCGGTATTTCCTTTCGTTTGCCGGTTTTGGTTCAAACAATGGCTCTACAAGGTTTTGCTGGAAATCGAGGTCGCCAAAGTATTTGTTCAATTGCTCATTGAAGTTAGCCGGAAACTTACCTGCTGCAAACATGATGCATTTTCCCTGCTTATAATATCGACCATAAAATGCCCTGAGTTTTTCGGCTTCCAGCGCTTCATAATCCTCTGCAACACCAAAATGACCATAAGGATGATCCTGGCCATACAAGTATTTATCGATAAGCCGGTTTGCAACAAAATCACATTTCTTTAGACTTACTGCCAGGCGTTGTTTGCTATTTTGTTTAAAAATATCCAGTTCAACTTCAGGGAATACTGAATCGGTCAATATTTCCCTGATAACAGGAATCAATTTATCAAAATGTTTGGAAAGACAATGCAGGGTTAGCGTTGCCGTTTCATTATAACAGGCCCGGGTTAGGTAAGCGCCATAATATTCAAAGTGCTCGTTGATCTGGAAAGCCGATTTATCGGAGGTCCCGTTTTTTAAAAGATAATTGGCAGCGGCTGCAATGGCATTTTGGTTTTCAAAAGCATTGCCTGCATAAAAAACAAATTCGAGCATGAGCACTTCTTCAACCCCTGCGTTAATTGAATAAACCGGAGTATTATTATCCAGGATAATTTTTTCGTATGGCCGTAACCGAAGATCGAATTCAACCGCATCTTTTATCCTTGGTGTTATACTTCTGTTGAGCATTTATAATTTAGTTGTCTGAATAATAATATACGGTATTGCTGTTGTTCTCATCAAATATGATGCGCGCCTCCTGTTGGATATCATCGGCAGTCACCGCCTGGTAATTTGCAAGCTCCCTGTTCATAAGGCTAGCATCACCTAGTAACTCATACATGGCCAGGCTCGTTGCCCTGTTCATCAGTGAGATATCTTCAAAAGCGATCAGGCTTTCTGTTTTATTTTTTACTTTCTGTAATTCGTTTTCCGGAATCAGGTTTTGCTTTAATAATTCAAGTTCCTGGTTAACTGCAGCTTCGGCATCTTCCATCTTAACCCCTTTTACGAGTTTGCCCTCAATGGCCAGTAACCCGGCATCTGTACTTCCAAAATGGAAACAGTCGATATTACTGAAAAGCTGTTTCTCTTTTACAAGGCTTTGGTATAATCGCGAAGATCCGCCACCACTCAGGATATCCCCGATGAGGTCGGCCACATAATAGCGTTTATCCAACCGGGGATAAATATGCCAACACTTATAAAATGCATCTAAGGGAACTTTTGCACGTACTTCCATTGCACGCGGTGCAAACTGTCTTGGTTCACGTGGTAAGTTGCGTTCATATTTTTCGCCAGCAACTATATCGCCAAACCATTTTTCTGCAAGCTCTTTTACCTTTTCACCTGTAATGTTTCCTGCCACTACGAGAATCGCATTTGCGGGAGTATAATGCTTGTAAAAAAAATTCTTGACATCATCCAGCCTGGCGTTTTCAACATGACTAAGTTCTTTACCGATGGTCATCCACTTGTATGGGTGAGTGGTGTAGGCAAGCTCCCGCATTTTGTGCCATACATCTCCATAAGGCTTATTGATATAATGCTCCTTAAATTCTTCGCAAACCACCTTCCGTTGTGTCTCCAGGCTCTTGGCATCAAAGGCAAGAGAAAGCATACGGTCACTCTCGAGCCAGAATGCTGTTTCAATATTTTCAACCGGTAACTGGATGTAGTAATTCGTGAGATCATTGGTGGTAAAAGCATTATTCTCTCCACCAGCCATCTGCAAGGGCTCATCATAAACCGGGATATGCGTACTGCCACCAAACATCAGGTGTTCAAAAAGATGAGCAAAGCCTGTCATTGCAGGATCCTCATCCCTGGCCCCCACATCATAAATTACATTCAACACCGCCATTGGTGTAGTCTTATCCTCATGCACAATAACGCGTAACCCGTTATTTAAAATAAATTTCTCAAACTGTATCATTTTGCAAAACTCCCATAATTAAAGAGGATTTTCAAATAGAATGTAGAAGGAAGTTCCTGTAAAATTATTAGAGTCGCTTTCCTGCCTACAAAGACAGTGGCAAAGATGGAAGTAAATCTGTTATCGGGAGCAATTATTTATTGCTGGCTGGTGATGGTTAATAGATATTTCCGACCTTAAAGGTGATTATCCTGGGCATGGAGTCCCTCAACAAAAGCACAGTCATTTGCTTACCGGATGATTGAAGCATAATTTTATAAGCCTGGATATCATTGCTAAAATTATTATTTACAGAAACGATCACATCATCTTTGAGAAAACCGGCTTTGCCTGCCGGAGAGTCTTTTACAACGTCATCAACGATAATCTTTCCATCAATATCATAAATTGTAAGCCCGGTGTAGCTATAATCGAAGGCTTCGCCAAAATGGGAATTCGGTAGGAGGTGAATTTCCTTTTTCCGGTAATTGATAATAAGATTGAAGCGCCTGAGGATATCATTACCAATGACTCCGCCAAGATATGGATACGAAATGGCCCGAAATTCATCATCAAGTATATGTGTAGGAACCCTTCGGAAACGATAGGGCCCCAGCTTTAGCTCTTTAATAATTGTTATCAACATTTGTCTCTTTCCACCCAATCCTTCAGCTTGAACAGCTACTGGCTTTCGTCTTTTCATGAGGATTGCACTGTCTTTCACAAATTCCTGGGTCATCAGGAAGGAAAGCCCGGCGCCGGTATCAAAATAGAAATTTGCGTGAACAGTATGCTCATCTTTAACGCGCAAAGTTTGGATAGGAAGTGTGGTAAAAAAAGGCCGAAGCAGGTAACCACCGCGTGGATATTCGATTTCTCCCGGATGATAAACCTCGATATACAGGCTGTCAAAATCAACCATCACAATGTAACGGCTAAAGAAACTATACCCGATTATGCCATCGATCCTCTTCCCATACACATTTGTGAGGATCTCGTAATCATTAATATAAAAATCCAGGTCTTTGACCTCAAGACCTGGAAAATGAAGAGAGTTTTTGGGGCTAAAATCTACCTCCCTCACACCTGCAATGCCATGTAGCGTTTTACCTGAAGGTGAATGCGGAATTTTAAACTCAGCGCAGGTTGTAGAGTCCAGTGAAATGGCTCCGCTCCCCGTATCGAGAATGAAGTTAAGCGGTTGCTGGATCTTATTAAGCTTCGCTTCTATTAAAATCACCCCGCCACTGAATTGTTTAAATGGAAACCGGGTGATAAATTTTGCGGCCTCAAGAAATTGTTCCTGCGCATGACCTGCAAAACATAGAATAGTGAATGATATGTAAAATAAAAGTGTTCTCATTAGCACGTTTTCAATTTACAACTTAATGGATGTATTTTTGTTAAACTATTTGATGAATGGTTTGCAAAACCAGCCATGCATTCCAGCCGCCAAGCCATAGATACGAATTTGTCTTTATTACATAATTATGAAATCCAGGCGCTTACAATTTTCCTGATATGCAGTTACTTGATCTCTTCGTCAAAGCCTTGAATTTTAAATTTCTCTCTGTTGAAGAAGGGATGTATTTATTTAAAGAAGCTTCTTTAACTGAGCTGATGTCTGTTGCAGATGAATGCAGGAAAAGACAAGTGCCACACGGTAAAGTAACCTGGATCATCGATCGAAACCTGAATACTACGAATGTATGTATTGCAAACTGCAAGTTCTGTAATTTTTACCGGATCCCCGGCCATGCTGATGCATATATTACAGATATAGAAACGTACAAAAGAAAGATAGATGAAACCTTCCGTTACGGTGGAGAGCAATTGCTGTTGCAGGGTGGGCATCATCCCGGTCTTGGCCTTTCTTATTACGTTGATCTTTTCAGGCAATTAAAGCAACTTTATCCAAATCTCAAGCTTCATGCGCTTGGTCCGCCAGAAGTAGCGCATATTACCAGGTTGGAAAAATCAACCCACCGGGAAGTGCTTATCGCATTGAGGGAAGCCGGGATGGATTCCTTGCCCGGACCCGGAGCCGAAATTCTAACCGACAGGGTTAGACGATTAATCAGCAAAGGAAAATGCGGCTCACAGGAATGGCTTGACATTATGCATGAAGCCCATAAGCTCAATATCACTACCTCAGCCACAATGATGTTTGGGCATGTGGAGACTCTCGAAGAGCGTTTTGAGCACCTGGTAAAACTCAGGGAAGTGCAGGACAGGAAGCCCGAAGGCGCGAAAGGTTTTATCGCATTTATTCCCTGGACTTTCCAGGACGTTGATACTTTGCTTGCACGCATTCGTGGTGTGCATAACTTAACCACCGCTGAAGAATATATTCGCATGATAGCCATGAGCAGGATTATGTTGCCAAATGTAAAAAATATTCAAGCCAGCTGGCTAACCGTTGGGAAAGAGGTCGCACAACTCTGCCTGCACGCGGGTGCAAATGATTTTGGAAGCATCATGATTGAAGAAAATGTAGTAAGCGCTGCCGGTGCGCCTCACCGATTTACAAGTTCAGGAATTCAACAGGCTATAAGAGATGCAGGTTTCGAGCCTCAGTTAAGAAATCAGCAATATGAATTTCGGCCAATGCCGGAGGTGATGGAAGAACAAATAATAGATTATTGAGGTGATAAGTGAGACATGGCACAAGCAAAAATGGCATGGAACTATTGCTACTTTCTTTCTCAATTTTGATCTCACAATTAGTAATTCGTACAGAATTCAATCCCGCCTTATTTACCGCTCTGTGCATCCTCTTTCTTGGATTTTATTTTTTATAACAGGCCTGGCATTCAGAGAAGATCACTATTAATCCAGTTTAATTTTTATTACCTTGTTTGAGCATGTAAAATAAAATTAGCTGATGATAAAATATGCCTTCCTTCTTTTATCTATTTCTCAAATCGGATTTTTTTGCTTCGCACAAAATATAGGGCTAGGTGTTACAAGCCCTTTAGAGAAACTTCATGTTGCAGGGAATCTTGCAGTTGATACCATGAAACCTGGTGCTTTATTTATTTCAAACGGTGCCGGCACGGGCAAACTCTTATCAAGCGATGCGGTCGGAAATGCAGCATGGAAAAGGAACAGTACTAATGGGGCAAGTATTGGTTTTGGTGTATGGGGAGATTGTAATACCAATGCCAACTTATCAGAATATAATCCTGCCGCTGACAATTCAGGTTCGGCAAATGATAATTTTGGAAGCAGCGTAGCGATTTCAGGCGATTTTGCAATAGTTGGAGCTTACCTGGATGATGTTGGTGGAAATATCGACCAGGGTTCCGCCAGTATTTATCAGCACGATGGAAGCAACTGGATCTTCATGCAGAAATTAACTGATGCTTTTGGTCAGGGAAATGATTTTTTTGGATTCAGCGTGGCAATGTCAGGAAATGTTGCTGTTGTTGGCGCGATCCGCGATGATGGATCGGCCGGTATAGACCAGGGTTCTGCAAGTATCTATCGATACAATGGAAGTTCCTGGGTTCTACTGCAAAAAATAATCGATAGTGGTGCCGCAGCCAGCGATCTCTTTGGATGCAGTGTTTCAATATCAGGAAATTTTATTGCTATTGGAGCTTATGGTGATGATTGTTGCGGAGGTGGGAACCAGGGATCTTGTATCTTTTACCGATACAATGGAAGTTCGTGGGTTGAATTCCAAAAATTAACTGATCCCGATGGTAATAACGGGGATTGGTTCGGGTACAGCGTTTCTATATCAGGCGATTATATTGTTGTGGGGGTATATAGTGATGATGGATCGGCCGGGGTGGACCAGGGCTCTGCAATTATCTGCCAATTTAATGGCAGTAGCTGGGTCTTCAAACAAAAGCTAACTGATATCTCCGGAGCAGCAAGCGATTTCTTCG
>JBKJPO010000557.1:0-4592 GCA_046595095.1 Chitinophagaceae bacterium | reverse complement strand
TAGGTTCACATACAATCACCGATTTAATTGAAAATGGTTTTGATCCGATTTGTGTTGATAATAATTCGCGTTCGACGGAAATTCTGCTAGAAGGGATTGAAAAAATTACAGGGAAAAAAGTCAAAAATTACAAAGTGGATCTTTGCAATTTTGACGACACGTACGCAATTTTCCAGGAGAATACTGATATCGCTGGTATCATTCATTTCGCTGCATATAAAGCTGTAGGTGAATCTGTGGAACAGCCACTGGTTTACTTTGAAAACAATTTATTTTCTCTTATCAATATACTGAAGTGCGTCAAGGAATTCGAGATACCGAATTTCATATTTTCATCTTCGTGTACGGTATATGGTAACCCAGATGAAGTGCCGGTTACTGAAACCACCCCAACCAAACCGTCTGAGTCGCCTTATGGTTCTACCAAGCAAATGGGAGAACAGATCGTGAATGAAGCCACCAAAACACTACTTACACAAAGTATCCTGTTAAGATATTTCAACCCGGTAGGTGCTCATCCTTCGATCAGGATTGGCGAGATTCCATTAGGTACTCCTGCTAACCTTGTACCTGCAATTACCCAAACAGCCATTGGTAAACTTCCTCAAATGAAAGTTTATGGCAATGACTACCCTACGCGGGATGGTACTTGTGTAAGGGATTATATTCATGTATCTGATATTGCACATGCTCATACCCTTGCTTTACAATACCTGATGAATCACAAAAACAGCAAACGCTGCGAAATTTTTAATCTCGGTTCCGGCGAAGGGGTTACGGTTCTCGAAGCTATCAAAGCGTTTGAAAAAGTATCGAATGTTTCATTGAATTATGTAATAGGACCCAGGCGACCAGGAGATGTTGTTGCCGTATATGCAAATAATGAGCATGCTAAATACACTCTGGGCTGGAAACCAAAATATTCTCTTGAAGAAATGTTGTTGACCTCCTGGAAATGGGAAAAGAAATTAAAAGAGGATGAGGCTATTTACAGGAACCCAAATTTCCAAATGAATTAGTATATGTCAATAGCTAAAAAAAAAATCTTTTCAAATAATCTATTTATTTATAAAAACACACGATGCTAAAAGATATACAGCCACTCAATGAAAAAGAAACAAGAGGTGGCTTCGGTGAGGGCATACACGAATTAGGAAAAACAAATCCGAATGTTGTAGCATTAACTGCCGACCTGCTTGGCTCAATGAAATTAAATGCTTTTATTAAAGATTTCCCTGAGCGATTTATCCAGTGTGGGATTGCAGAAGCAAATATGATGGGTATTGCTGCGGGGCTCACGATCGGTGGTAAGATTCCTTATACAACAACATTTGCAAATTTTTCTACCGGGAGGGTTTACGACCAGATCCGTCAATCAATTGCTTACAGTAATAAAAATGTAAAGATATGTGCCTCGCATGCCGGGCTTACACTTGGCGAAGATGGCGCAACACACCAGATTCTCGAAGATATCGGATTAATGAAAATGTTACCTGGAATGACGGTAGTTGTGCCTTGCGATTTTAACCAAACAAAAGCTGCCACCATCGCCATTGCTGATTATGAAGGACCGGTATATCTTAGGTTCGGCAGGCCTAAATGGCCAAACTTTACCCAGGAAAACCAGGACTTCAAAATTGGCAAAGCACAAAAACTCTCTGATGGTAAGGACATTAGCATTTTTGCTTGCGGGCACCTGGTATGGATCGCGATCGAAGCAGGGAAACTGCTCGAAGAGAGAGGTATCAGTGTTGAGGTAATAAATATTCATACTATTAAGCCTATAGATAAGGAAGCGATACTAGATTCTATAAGGAAAACCGGTTGTGCTGTTACAGCAGAGGAGCACAATATCATTGGAGGCTTAGGTGATAGCATTGCCCATATATCCGCAACAGATTTTCCTATCCCCATAGAGTATGTAGGAACAAAAGATACTTTCGGAGAAAGTGGTCCGCCAAAAGATTTATTGAAAAAATATGGACTGCATGTTCCTGATATAGTATCGGCGGCGGAACGTGTTCTTGCAAGAAAAAAGCCATAGCAGATTCCTAGAACAAGTTGCACATGTTAATTGACAAATAGAATGATAATCATAGGCTTTTAGAAGTGTAACGCTTTAAAAGTCAAGCGATAAAGATCAATTTTGCCTATTGGTCTGGTTCTTGAATTTTTCATAAGTATTAAAATATTACTTATGAAAAAGACAATTTCTATCTCAGCAATTTTTCTCGCTGGATTTTTCATGTCCTGCGAAAAAAATACTTCAGGTCTTCAAATTGCAGCTCAGGCTAAAGCAAATGCAGGTCAAAAAACGATGTGCATGACTGATCCCAAGAAAATGAACTGCGAAGAAACTTATGCTCCGGTGTGTGCATGCAATAGCGTAACATATGCCAACGTTTGCGAAGCGCAAAAAGCTGGTCTCTTACGGTGGGTTAAAGGTACTTGTGAAGATTATGGTGGAGGTTACCCGGGAGATGGAGCAAATCTAAAATAACTGAGCCTGATTAAACTATTCGGGATTTAACCAATCTTACGATTGGTTTTTTTATTTTTACCTAGAGTGATACCAGATACTATGGCCGAACATTCGGATGATAAAGAGCTTCTCTATATGTTTAAAAACCCGGAAACCCGAGAACAGGGCTTTACCCGGATCATTAAGAAATACCAGGAAAAACTTTATTGGCACGTTCGCCGGATGGTGGTTGACCACGACGATGCAAATGATGTCCTACAAAATATGTTTATTAAGGTGTGGAATGGCCTGGATAATTTTAGGGAAGATAGCCAGTTGTATACCTGGCTATACCGCATCGGAACCAATGAATGCCTTACTTTCCTCGAACAACAAAAGAAGCGATCTTCCATTTCCCTGAACGATGTTGAAAATGGCTTATCTAACCGGCTTAAGGCCGATAAGCACTTTGATCCAAACAAATTGGAGTGGAAACTACAATTGGGGATTCAGAAATTACCTGAGAAACAAAGAGCTGTATTTAATCTCAGATACTATGATGAAATGCCTTATGAAGAAATGAGCAGGGTACTTGAAACCAGTGAAGGAGCACTTAAAGCCAGTTATCATCATGCGGTTAAAAAAATAGAAGATTTTATTCTCAATCATTAAACCCGGAGCCTCTTTATCTGTCCTATACACGCAATGAATTCCCGGAATACCATACAAGATGAGTTAAAAACAATCAGTCCACTCCTGGCCGACCTGGAGAAAGTCAATGTTTTTGATCTGCCAGCCGGTTATTTTAACAAGCTTCCGGATGCTTTACTCGAGAAATGCATTTTCCAAAGCACTTATAAAACCCAGCCTGCTGAAGTACCTGAAGGATATTTTACCAGCCTGGCAGATAATATTTTAGCTAAAATAAAAGCGCTTGAACCAGGAAATGCAGCGCTTGAATTGAGAAAGCTTTCTCCCATGCTCTACGCTCTTCAGAATGAAGAAGTATATAAAATACCAAGGGGTTATTTTGAAAACCTGGCAGATAATACCATGGCAAGAGTTTCAAGACAAGCAAGGGTTATTGCACTTAAACCAGTCTCACTTTGGAAATATGCGGTAGCGGCCGTGGTTACGGGCATAATTGCCGTAAGTTCATTGTGGTTTTCAGATAAAAAAGTTTCAACTAATGAAAGTGTTGCCGTTGCCTTTGAAAAATCAGCAATCGACAATCTCCTTAAGGAATCTGCGAACTACACTTCTCAATTACAGATCACCAGTGAATTGGCAACGCTTCCCAATGATGCCATCATGAGTTATCTCGAAAATACAGGTACTGTTTCAGATTTTGAGCTTTTAGCTTCTACAATTGAACAGCAGAACCTTCCAAGCCAGGATGATTATCTTTTAGATGAAAAAGCACTTGATAAATACCTTGCTGAGATTAATTCAACGGTGGCGAACAATTAGTACAATTTTAAAATATTGAAATGAAAAAACTATTACTTATAATTCTTCTCTTCTCTGCGAGCTTTCAAATTGCTATAGCTCAGGATGATGATAAGCGCCTGAAAAAAATCGAAGCCTTAAAGATTGCCTTCATTACTCAAAAGCTTGAGTTGTCTCCGGATGACGCACAGAAATTCTGGCCGGTTTATGGAAATTATGAAACCGAAATGAAGCACATCATAATGGCCAAGCAAGGCGGAGATGTATTGGATAATGATGAGAAAATTTTAAATCTGCGTAAAAAATACAGGACAGAATTTGTAAAGGTGATAGGACAGCCAAGAATGAATAAATTATTCAATGCAGAGAGAGAATTCCGGGGCGTTTTAATCCGCCACCTCCAAAATAAAAATAATCAGCAACAGCGGCCCATGCTAAGAAGGGGCAATAGGTAACGAATTAGTCAATTTGATATTCTCTAACCGTTGAAGCTGAAAATTATACCGTTTGCTAAATATTTTACGAAATTATTACAAAGCCCTTGCTTTGGGGGAAATTTCTCTTATTTTTGTATCTAGGTGTTTTTCATAGGTTAGCAACGGCCAGCCCTTTTCAGGGCAGGCCTCTTTTATTTTAAGGGCATTTGTACACAGGAGTTTTTATATCGTGATAGAATAAAAAT
>JBKJPO010000440.1:0-4684 GCA_046595095.1 Chitinophagaceae bacterium | reverse complement strand
GTGAACTGTGGCGGGTATTGCTTTGAAAAATATTGTTGATCTCGGTCTCGCTCATTTCCAGGATTTCAGCCAGCTCTTCTGTAGAAGGCTCTCTTTCATGTTCCTGTTCAAAAGCCATGTATGCTTTGTTGGCTTTATTATAAGTTCCGATCTTATTTTGCGGCAGGCGCACCAATCTTCCCTGTTCGGCCAAAGCCTGGAGAATTGATTGGCGTATCCACCAAACTGCATAAGAGATGAATTTAAAACCTTTAGTCTCATCAAAACGTTGTGCTGCTTTAATTAATCCAAGATTTCCCTCATTGATCAGATCACTTAATGATAACCCCTGGTGCTGGTATTGCTTTGCTACAGAAACTACGAAACGTAGGTTGGCTGTTGTGAGGCGCTCTAAGGCCCTCTGGTCGCCCATTTTAATTTTCTGTGCTAAAATAGTCTCCTCCTCCGGGGTGATCATTCCAATCTTCGAGATCTCCTGTAAATACTTCTCTACTGCCTGTGAATCCCTGTTTGTGATCTGGGTAGCAATTTTAAGTTGCCTCATGTTTATATTTAATTAATGAATGATTATACAGCTTAGACAATAAAATCTAGGGAATTGTTGCAATTGAGGTTAGATGGAAATCAAAACAAGCAAAATCCAACGCACAAATTTACATCGCAAAGTTTGCATTTCATAGCACACAACACAAATTAAAGTCCACAAGCTCATTACATCGATGTAATTGCAAAATATAGGATTCATTTTAGTTAATGTTCAGACATTATTACAGTTTTTTAGACAATTGGGAATTTAATTGCGTACTCGCCGTGTGTAATGCTTCTCAAAGCTTAAATTCGTGCTTATGATTGATTTACGATCCGATACTTTTACCAAACCTACAGCCGGGATGCTCCAGGCCATGTTTAGCGCTGAAGTCGGCGACGATGTATTTAGTGAAGACCCGTCAGTTAATCAATTGGAAGCCATGACTTCCGCTATGTTTGGAATGGAAGCAGGGTTATTCTGCCCAAGTGGTACTATGGCGAATCAAATTGCTATAAAATGCCATACTCAACCCGGCGATGAAGTAATCTGTGATAAAGCAAGTCATGTTTACATTTATGAGGGAGGAGGGATTGCTTTCAACTCTTCTGCACAGGTAAAGGCACTGGAAGGCGAACGTGGCCGGTTGACTGCAGACCAGGTAAAGGAAGCGATAAATCCAGACGATGTACACAAAGCCAGGACAAGGCTGGTTAGCCTGGAAAATACTGCGAATCGGGGAGGTGGAAGCTGTTACGAGCTTGAAACAATCTCTTCAATAAAAGAAATATGCCAGGCAAATGGACTTCGTTTACACCTGGATGGCGCCCGACTATTCAATGCGCTGGTGGCTACAGGCCAGAGTGCAAAAGACTTTGGAAATCTTTTCGACAGTATATCAATTTGCCTGAGTAAAGGATTAGGAACGCCACTCGGCAGCGTTTTACTTGGCAAGCATGATTTTATCCGTAAATCAAGGCGGGTAAGAAAAGTATTTGGAGGAGGGATGCGCCAGGCAGGTTATATGGCTGCTGCAGGAATTTATGCGCTCCAAAATCATATCGAGCGTCTTGAAGCTGACCACCAACATGCTAAGTCCATCGCCGATGTACTATTGAAAAAGGATTTCATCGGCAAGATGATGCCGGTGGAAACAAATATTATAATCTTTGAGGTGCATGGCTCTTACACAGCTTCTTCATTTGCAGAAATACTCGCTAAAAATAATATCAAGGCAATCGCCATTTCACCTACACAAATTCGATTTGTATTTCATCTTGACATTACAACCGAAATGATAATTGAACTCGGAGAATTTATCCATCAGTTATGATAATTTTTACATTAACATTTTCTTATAAAAATAGCTAAAATAATTATCCCTATTTTTCGTTCAGCATTAAACCAACTTTGCCCTATGTCGCATTACAAAAATTTTGTGTGGCTAACTGCCGCCGGTGTTATGATGTTATTAATTTCTTGTGAAAAAAATGACAGTCCGGCTGCAAATGGACCCAGAATTAATTTTATTTATAAGTTCGATAGTACACAGGCAAGGCTTAATGCTTTCGGTCTGCCAGCTCCTGTGGCTGCGGGTAATGCCGCGCAATCACCAAAATTTAAGGGCATGAGTAGCCATTATGTTGAGCTTTCTAAAGATCAGTTTACTGCCCTGGGTTCGGGTGCCGTGCTTTACCGTGCAGCTGAAACCGCAGCTGGTGGTGCAAATGCAATTGATTTTAGCAAAGCATCGTACGCAGAAAATGGCCAAATTTTTCTCAGCCTGCCATTAAGTTCCCTAGCAGCAGGTACCTACAATTGGATGCGCATTTCACTGTCTTATCAAAATTACAACGTTATGGTAAACGCTTCAGGCCAAACCCTCAATGCTACCATCGCTTCGTTTATTGGTTTCCGAAATTACATTCAGCAATTTAAAATAAAGGATTCAACTGTAGTGGTAAATGCCAATAAAGATCAGGGTTTCTGGGCTTTCGAAGCTAGTGCCGGCCCGTTTGGCGTTGTTAACACAGGGCAGGCTCCCGCTGGTGCAACCACAGTTCCAAATCCGCTATTCGCAAGTTCACCAATACCACAGGGTTCATGCGTAGTTACCGGGCAGTTTAGTTCAGGTTTAATTATTAGTGGCAACGAAACTACTGACATCAATATAATCGTATCACTTTCAACAAACAAAAGTTTTGAGTGGAAAAATAATGATGGTAATAATACATTCGATCCCCTAAATGGAGACCAGGTTGTGGATATGGGAATTCGTGGACTGATCCCTAGCAGGCAATAACACATGGGATCATTGAAGTAAAAATGAATGGTTATTGAAAATGTGTTTCTTTGTTTCTCAAAACAAAAAACATGTTCCCCAAAATAGACCCTACTACTACCCTCGCATGGCAGCAATTGAAAGCAGAGTATGCGATCATGAGAAAATCGAATCTCAAAGATCTTTTTCTTGATGATGGAGGGCGCTTCAATAAATTTTCAATTTCTGCTCCTGATATTCTCGTAGATTTTTCTAAAAATATTATCAGCGAAACCACACTGCTTTCCTTATTAAAATTGGCAGAAGATTGCGGACTTCCGGCAGCCATCGAGGCTATGTTTAATGGCGAAGTTATTAATGAAACAGAAGGTCGTGCAGTATTGCACACTGCCCTAAGGAATTTTTCAGGCAAGCCCGTTATCGTTGATGGGCTGGATGTAATGCCTCAGGTAAATGCAGAACAGGTGCATATGAAAGATTTCTGCAAGAGAATACATTCAGGGGAATGGAAGGGTTTCACAGCTAAGAAGATCAATACAATAGTTAATATCGGAATAGGTGGAAGCGACCTGGGTTCCGTAATGGTTACTGAATCTTTAAAACCATACTGGATTGATGGGATCAAAACTTATTTCGTAAGTAACGTTGATGGTACGCATATCACTGAAGTCCTGAAGCTTATCAAGGCTGAGGAAACTTTATTTCTTGTTGCTTCTAAAACCTTTACTACACAGGAAACCATGACGAATGCTCATTCAGCAAGATCATGGTTCCTCGAATCGGCGCTTGATGAAAAACATATTGCCAAACATTTCGTGGCACTAAGTACAAACATAGATGCTGTCACAGCATTTGGAATTTCAGCTGAAAATATGTTTGTATTCTGGGATTGGGTTGGTGGCAGGTATAGTTTATGGAGTGCCATAGGTTTATCAATTGCACTCACTATTGGATACGACAATTTCGAAAGCTTACTCAAAGGCGCACACGAAATGGATAATCATTTTCGCGATAATGCATTTCATAAGAATATTCCTGTAACCCTTGCAATGATCGGTGTTTGGTATACTAATTTTTTTGGAACTACCACAGAAGCCATTCTCCCCTATGATCAATATATGCACCGGTTTTCTGCATATTTCCAGCAGGGAAACATGGAGAGCAATGGCAAGTCGGTGAATAGGTACGGCCAAAAAATCAACTATGCTACCGGCCCTGTTATCTGGGGTGAACCCGGGACTAATGGGCAGCATGCTTTTTATCAATTGATCCACCAGGGTACACAGGTAGTGCCCTGTGATTTTATCGCACCTGCAATTTCGCATAACCCTCTTGGTAAGCATCATAAAATCCTCATGTCAAATTTCTTTGCACAAACTGAAGCATTAATGAATGGAAAATCCATAGAAGATCTCCGGGCAGAAGGCATCGATGAAAATGTTATCCCTTTTAAAGTTTTCGCAGGTAACCGCCCTACTAATTCCATCCTGGTAAAGCAGGTCACGCCGTTTGTGCTGGGAGAACTTATTGCCATGTATGAACATAAGATCTTCGTCCAGGGAATTATCTGGAACATTTACAGTTTCGATCAATGGGGAGTGGAACTTGGGAAAAAACTAGCTTCATCAATTCTGCCGGAATTGGAAAATACTGACCTGGTAACAAATCATGATTCTTCAACAAATGGCCTGATAAATACTTTTAAAGAAATAAGAAAATAAGTTGGGATAAATATTGAATATGAATTATGAATTATGAAATGTCCAGTCAAGTGCCAACTGATTCAAAGATTTCATAATCAAACTTCATGTTTCATAATTCCTATTATTTTTAAGCTGAAGGATGATCATTTCAAAAAAAATCCCCCCGTTTCTGGG
>JBKJPO010000310.1:0-5992 GCA_046595095.1 Chitinophagaceae bacterium | reverse complement strand
ATTTTTATTTCTAAATCAGTTGGCTATAACAAATTGGATTGGACGGAAATAATTTTCCCCATGCAGCATATATTATTTTGAAAATTCCTTTTCCTCCAATTTTTCTATATGCCCTGGAAATCGTCCACACGCTTCGGAATAACTAGGCCGTTGAAATTGCAGCCCATTTTTTTTGCCGCAGCTTCTACTTCCTGGGGTATAAAACCGCTGAAAAGGATTGTTGTTTTTTCGTTCCTCGCCGAAAACACAATTTTGATCCCTGATCACTAATTTTTTAATAAATCACAAAAGAGAAATCGCGGTTTTTAATTTCTAATTGTGCCACCTGGTAATAAAAGAAGATTGTTGTTACTCTTGCCTCCCCTGGTGCAGAATAGCTGGCATTTGTGCTGACAACCGTATCAGTATTGCTTCCATCGTTTAGAAAATCAATATTACATGTTGACATAATAACGCTGTTAGAATTTATACCTGCACAAAAAATCTTGTAATAGCCACGATTAGGGGTGACTGCTACATAACTCACTGTAACATTAGCGGTGCCGCTTTGTAAAACCCCATTATTTACCTTTCCATAGCATAAAGGCACAAGGTTTTTAAAACCTGTAACTGCAGTTTTTGTGATTTTCCCTTCAATATTAATGTCCCCCGCAGGATCTATTTGTACCCTGTCATTTCCATTCATTCGTATAATTAAATTTCCTGTGCTATTTCCACTGTTGGTTCCCATGCGCACATTATCACCTGAGAGCTGAAAAAAACCTTTATTCACATTACCGCCATTCCTCAACTGTAATGTGGCGCCGGAGTTATTAACTATTAAGTTGTTATTAGTGGTCACATCTCCCGTTAACAAAGATGTACCATCGACAGACAGGTTAGAATTACCGGTAAGATTTCCATTAGTTGTAAAGTTTCCGCTTACAATACCAAGGCCGCTTACAACTAAGTTGCCTGGAGTTTGTAATGAACTCCCTGTTACTATACCTGTAGCTATTACCCTTCCATCGGCCAGCAAATCATCCCGGCTGCGTATGTTACCATTTACATCCAAACGTTCTGTTGGTATAGATGTACCAATTCCTACACTATCGGTACTATTGTACACCCAATTGCGAGTGCTGCTTTGGTTCCAGTAAGTGCTGTTAATCATTTTCCGCCAGGTTGTACCATCATAATGATAAAACTGGTTTACATCCGTATCATATACCATCAATCCATTGGGTGGCGAGGTGATAAATGCTCTTTGCACACTTGTCATAGATGGTATCAGCAAACCTTTGGTAGTACTGCTGATATCCAATGCTGCTTTTGGGTTAGGAGTTGTGGTGCCCATGCCTATTTGGGCACTCACAAATAGGGTTGCTAAAACAGCAAATACAAAAAATAGTAATGTTTTCATTTGAGTGTTTTTATTCAATTCAAAATTGAAAAACTAATGCAGTGTGGACAATAGCGAAATGGGGTGAAATAACAAAGAGAGAGTTACCCACTGGCAGCAGGCAGTACTTTTAATTTAAGGTTTTACTTCATAATATCCAGAGTTCAATAGCCAATAACACAACCATGTTAGCAGGCCCAGGAATATAATGGAGAACCCAAAGATCCATGGAAGCCTTTTACCAAAATCGGTTTTATATTTGGAGGGGTTATCCGCTAAATACATCAGCGGTATTTTATCACCGGGCTGTAGATTCTTAGGTGAGATTGCATGTGCATCAAATAAGGCAGCTGTTCCAGGTACGTTGTATTGCAGACTGAATATATAATAAAATCCGCCTCTATAAATGTGACGTCTTTCTGAATTTATTATAACTGCATCGGTAACAATGGCTTCCTTTTTAAACTTCTGTATAATGTACATTTTGATAATGCACAATATTGGAATTATTAATCCGCACAAAATAAATATCAAGGCTGCTATTTGTATCCTATCCATATTTTTAGCAATAAAAATTTATCAAAGAGAGTTAATGACAACAAAACATCATTCAATTTTAGTGACCCGGTTATCATCACCGAACCTGCTTACTTTGGTCTTGTAAACAGGATGCGTTTTGTAGGTGACCTTATTTTCATTGCCATGCAAAGTTATTAGCGATGCTGTTTCGAGGTTTATGACACATTTGTTTCCATATACTGCAATTTGCGAACAATGGCCTCTGACAGTTATTTTATGGTAATCATCAAGGATAACGACACGTTCACCATTGCAATGAATAACCTGTGTTTTCGCATACCCTTTGATAGTTATTTTTTTTCGGGTTGATGTAGTATCCTGCGCATATATATTATTTACAAAACAGAATGCGGCTATCCATAGAATGGTCGTTTTAAATACCCTGAGATTTTTTTGAATCTTCGTCATTCGAATAGAATTTATTCTTATTGTAAAACTATGAACCTTACATTAAGGTTAATTTATTAGCATACCTATCAGCTTTACTCTTTTTCTATACACTTTTCAAAAATGAGTTATAGGCCCCTCTTCTTTTATTTCGCAATTCTTTGAATATGCTTCATCCCTGAAGATTTTTGGTCTTCCGGATCATTGCGAATTTTTCTGCAAGTCACAATATGTCTTACTGGTTGAGAAAGTAAATAATTTCGCGGAAAATTTCTCTCAAGCCTTTACACTATTTTATCCCTTAACGCCAGAGATACAGCTTCCGTCCCGGAATGCACATGCAGTTTAGCATAGGTATTGCTCACATGGGATTTGACAGTATCCACAGCAACAAATAACTCGGCAGCTATCAGTTTATAACTTTTGCCGGCTACCAGCAGTTGCAATACTTTTTTTTCCTGCGAGGTTAGATTATAATCCTTTGAAGATTTAGCAGGTTCCAAATTGGTTTTAAACAATTCCAGTACCCTTCTGGCAATGCCGGGCGTCATAGGAGAGCCACCTGACCCTACACTTTTAAGTGCATCTATGTATCCATCCGGCGTAGTTGATTTCAAAATATAACCAGAAGCACCGCCGCAGATCGCATTGAAAATATACTCATCTTCAAAAAAAACCGTTTGAATGAGAATCTGAGTTTCCGGAAAATGCTGTTTGATAAGTTTTGTAGCTTCAATACCAGTCATGCCCGGCATCTCAATATCCATCAGTACAATATCGGTGGGATAAATTTCAAGATTGATAATAATATTTCGGCAATCGGGCCAGGCACCAGAGCAGATAAAACCTTCAGTACTATTCAGCAGCAACTCCAAAGTTTCTCTTAAGTGCTTATTGTCTTCAAAAACAGCTACTCGTATCAATGCATTTCTTTTTTACAAAATTGATAAAAATTTATTTTATATAAATAGCGAAATAGGGTGAGGTGCCCGATCACTGATTATATTAATAATAGAAATAAGTATCTAAGAATCTTTGTTTTCTTTAAGTAGAAAATATCTAAACCGGAACTTTCAAAGTTATACTCGTTCCCGCTCCGGCTTCTGAATCAATATGAATTATACCATTCATCTCAGCGGCCCTGTACTTCATATTGTCTAAGCCATTTCCACCTCCGGTTGATTGCTTGTTAAATCCTTTTCCATAATCTTTTATCAGCATGGTCAATTCTTTATTCTGTACTATTGCTTTGATATCTGTCTTTTCTGTGCCGGAATATTTTACTGCGTTGTTCAATGCTTCTTTGAAAATGAGGTAAAGGTTTTTGCGTTGCCCCATTGTAAGTTTTACTTTTTCTAAATCATTTAAATCTATTAATGTTCCGATATTTTTGCTGCTGCATATTTCGTAGGCAAATCGTTCCATGCGTTGTTTTAAACCGGCGCCTTCACTTTCTTCAGGCTTTATCATCCATACAATGTCGCCCATTTTATCCATCGTTTCTTTTGCATTTCCGCTCATTCTTGTCAGTATGTCTCTATGTGTTGCATCATTGCCCTTTTGTGTTGCCATCTGGCTCAGCATGTGAATACTGCTTAAGGAACTGCCTACTTCATCATGCAGATCAGCAGCAATCTGGTTACGCAATTCCAGTTCTTTCATTCTCTGTCGGAGTCGGGTACGATTTACCAACAAGCCAATGCTTAGCAAAGAAATGATCAGCAAGACGGCTGCAGCACCAAAGAGAATTCGCTGGCGAAAAAGTTTTTGCTGTTGCAGTTCCTGGTCCTTTTTAAGCAGCGTTATTTCTTTTTCTTTTTTCTCTACGGTGTATTGCTCTTCCATTTTTCTCACTTGCAACTGGAGTTCATTGTTCTGGATGCTGTCATTTGTTTGGTGGTACTTATTACTATACTGCAGGGCTTTTTCAAATTGCTTATTAGCCGTATAAAAATCCACCATATTCTTAAACCCTCCTGCCTGCCTGTTAAGATCACCCAACTGTTCAAATAATACAATGGTTGATTTTAATTTATTTTCAGACTGTTCAGCTTTTTCAACATTGTTTTGCAAGACGATCAACTCCGCATCAATAGCAGCTACCGAGGAGCTATCCCTTAATTGTTTTGCTAACTGTTTGCTGTTATTGAAATAATCTATTGCTAGTTTCACATTCTTCTTAGCCGCATATACTTTTGCAATATTCATATAGTTTTCCTGCTCATCCTGGAGGTTTTTTTGTTCCCTGGCAATGCTTAAACTTTCATTAAAATGGGTTAAGGCTTTGTCCAGGTCATTCAACCCAAAATAAATATTTCCCAGTCCGCTTTGCGTTGAACCTAAGCCGCGGCGGTCATTTAAAGCAGTTTTTATTTTAAGGGATTTATTTGCGTAGTTTAAAGCCTGGTTATATTGTTTTAATTGGGTAAATGAACTGCTTAAACTCTGGTAACAAAAAGAAATGCCACGCTGGCTGCCTATCTCTTCAAATATTCTGAGGGCTTTTAAATGTTGTTGCGTTGCTTTTTGGTAATTGCCAAGCACAATGTAAGTGTTGCCTAAATTGAGTGTTTGTCCTGCGGTTGATTCTTTATCGCCCATCCTGGTCAATAAACTAATCCCTTTTTCAAAAAAGGGAATGGCTCTGTGTGCAGCCCCGGTTTTTTTATAATATAGCGCCGCAACAGAATAGTAGTTAGAGCTAATTGCGTCCTTTTCTGATTCATTAGCCTGGGCTGCCAGGTTTTTTACGAGATCAATATAATATTCTGCACTATCTGGCTTGCCGGCATTATGAAACAGGTAGACCAATGCTGAATAGGAACTGCTCAGTCTTTGTACATTATTAATTCTTTTACCGATCACTATTGCCGATGCAAAATAAGCACGCGCTTTTGCAACATCCTTTCGGGTATATTCATAGCCTAATGCATTATAGGCTTTGGCGACTTCTGCATCGTCTTTGCTTTGGGCAATCACATTATTCAGGCTGTCTTCTACATTTTTTTGGGCCTGGCTGAAGTGAGGCAAAAGGATATAAAACAATAAAAAAATACAAATCTTATTCAAAATAATGGCTGACAATTTAAGAAATACATGAAGATTCAATTTAAACCTTTACTAATCTACAAAAAACATCTTTGGCAGCGCATTAAATAAAAACAGCCGATTAGCAGTGGTATGCATTCACAGGTTGCTGGGAGAAATTAGCGTCCAGGTATTGCGTTGATGCATTGTATGGCCCATGCGCGGCGTATGTTTAAAGATGCATTGGAAATCAGATGAAGATATTCAGGTAGGAAGCTGCAACGGGCTGGAAAAGCTTCGCTGTCTTGATTTATATACTGCTTCAATAATTAAACTCATGAAATAGCCGATACTGTTAGCTACCTTTCTTCTTTCAATTTTATCAGTATCACAACATTATACCGATGAATAAATACTGCAAAAGCGATGATGGTAACAACGCATAGAATTATACCTATTTTACCAGTTAAAATTGAAATCACTAAAGATCAAAATCACTCATGAAAAAAATAATTCTTCTTTTTGCTCTTTGCATTTCCCTGTCAATAACCTTTGCCCAAAAAGAAACTTTTGACCTTACTGCTTTCACTCCGCCCAAAGGATGGAAGAAACAACCTG
>JBKJPO010000257.1:0-2615 GCA_046595095.1 Chitinophagaceae bacterium | reverse complement strand
GGTGGGCTGTGATTGCATTTTTCAATTCATCTTCTTTAGAGATAACGGGTTTTTGCAATTCAACAGAATCATTGCATGCGAAAAAAAGGATAAGAATTATTAAACAGCAAAAAGCTCGGATCATGGCGTAAATTTAATGGATGAACTTCATGTTTGACTTTTTTCGTTACTGATCTTTAATATTCATACGGCCGAATACTGCATTAAATGTTTATGCAACTTAATTACCACTGTTGTTGTCTATGACATTTACCTGACAAACTCATGATCAAACCCGCATAATTTTGCGACAAAGATGAAATTTAGATAAAATGATGAAAATTATTCTGCCATTACTGGTTCTGTTTATTGCCAAATCAAGCCAAAATTTCAACAATCCTCAAACTGCTGTTGCTTTAAAAAACATCCCTGATACACTCCATTACCCGGATGAGAAGCATTTTAAAAATATCAGGCAACTTACCAATGGAGGTGATAATGCTGAAGCATATTTTAGCTTTGATGGTAAATATCTTATCTATCAACGCACAGACGCGAAGTCAGGCATTCCATGTGATCAAATATGGATGGGTAAAATACCTGGGGAAGGAGAGGTGTTTAAGCCAAAACTGGTAAGCACTGGAACGGGTCGTACCACATGTGCATATTTTTACCCTGATGGCAAGCATATCGTATATGCCTCCACGCACCTCGGAAGTAAAGATTGTCCACCCGTGCCTGATAGAGAAAAAACCAAGAGATATATTTGGCCAATTTATGAAAGCTTTGATATTTTCAAAGCAGATATAAACGGGAAAATACTTAAAAGGCTTACGAAAACAAAAGGGTATGATGCCGAAGCCACTATATCACCAAAAGGGGATAGGATGGTGTTCACATCCATTCGGGATGGCGACCTGGAATTGTATACCATGAACCTGGCTGGTAAAAATGTAAAACGTATTACCAATCGTCTTGGCTATGATGGTGGGGCCTGGTTTAGTCCAGACGGGAAGAAAATACTTTGGCGTACAAGCAATCCTAAAACAGAAGCAGACATTAAAGATTATAAAGAATTGTTATCACAGGGCCTTGTTGCTCCTACAAACATGGAAGTTTGGATAGCCAATGTGGATGGATCGGATGCACACCAGGTCACCAACCTGGGCCAAGCCAATTGGGCTCCTAATTTTTTGCCTGACGGCAAGCGGGTAATTTTCTGCAGTAACCACGAATACAAACGAGGCTTTCCATTTAATATGTACATTACCAGCGTTGATGGCGGGGCCATTGAAAAAATTAGCCGCGATAAAGGTTTCGATGCATTCCCCATGTTTAGCCCGGATGGCAAAAAAATTGTTTTTAGTAGCAACAGGAATAATGGGGGTACAAGAGATACGAATATCTTTATTGCTGATTGGGTAGAGTAAACTAAGTACTCCGAAGAACCTCGGAAATATGCATCGAAGATTGCTTCACTTCGCTGCGCTCACAATTACAAAACAATTACTTCGTTATAGAGAGGAGAAACCCGGGTGACAAGGGTTTTCGACGAAGCAATCTATATGCTCAATAAACTTTTGGCACTTTTTTAGCGTACATAACCAAAAAAACAGCTATGACTTTGAAACTTACCTTAATCTTCCTGCTTTGTGTATCGGGTATCCTTTACAGTTGTTCTAAGAGTGATTCGTCTCCGACTACATCTTTGCCTTCAATTAATGATGCAAATAATAAAGCCGTTGGTGCCAGCGCCAGAGAACTACTTACGGCACAAACTTATACTTCACTTAAGATTGAAATCCAATATATGCCAGGCTTTCAACCAGATGCAGGTGCAGTAAATAATTTGACAACTTTTTTGAATAACCTGCTTAATAAACCAGGAAACATTTCTGTAACCCAGACCCAGATTGCAGGCAGTGGTAAAGTAAATTTAACTGTGACTGAACTTGCAACTATTGAAAAAAATAACCGCACATCTTTTACTTCAGGTACCCAGGTTTCGGTTTATATACTGATTACAGATGGACAATATTTCGAGCCAAATGTGCTAGGCGTTGCATTCCGGAATACTTCGGTTGCACTAATGGGTAAAACCTTGCAGGATAATTCCGGTTCACTGGGCCAGGTAAGCAGGACTAAGTTGGTAACAACTGTTTTGGAACATGAATTAGGGCACCTGGTGGGACTTGTGAATCTTGGGACAGCCATGACTGTTAGTCACCAGGATGGGGCACATGGAAATCATTGCAGCAATCAATCATGCCTTATGTATTATGCTTCTGAAACCACTGACCTGCTAGGTGTGCTTCTTACTGGTAATATTCCACCGCTCGATCAGAATTGTATTAATGATCTTAAAGCAAATGGAGGAAAATAATTAAAGAGAAGTAATATTTTACTTTTTCTTCTCTTCCCGGTAAAATATTTTGTTTACAATCTTCCAACCCTTTTCGGTTTTCAGGAGATTCATCAGGTCGTGAAAATAAAATGTATCATACTCAATGGTGAGTTTTGCAGTAGCTGCATTACCGAATAATTTCACATCTTCGATCTTAGTGGTCCTTTTCAATTTTTCTCCACCATTCCTGGCTCTTGCCATGAATGGTGGAGAAAAATTGAAAAGGACCACT
>JBKJPO010000023.1:0-5194 GCA_046595095.1 Chitinophagaceae bacterium | reverse complement strand
GAATTGAATAAGCAGGTTAAATTAACCGCCGGGCTCCAGTTTAATTATGTTGGATACAATATAAAGGCCTACAGTGTTCACCCGGTAATGGCGACTTTAATTCTCAAGAATGAAATTACCGGGCAGGAATACCCGCACAGCAAAATTTCAAATTACTCAAATATAGTGGGTTCAAACCCTGTAATCTTGCACAACCAGCAATTACAGGTATCCCTTCCCGTTGGCACGGAAATTAAACTTTTTGGGGACAAAAATCTCCAGGTAAACGCAGGAGTTGTCTTCCAGCCCTCATACGTTATCGCAGGCACAGCTTACCTCCCTTCAGTTGATAAAAGAAATTATATTTTCGAATCGAGTTTGTTGAGGAAATGGAATTTTAGTACCGCATTACAAACTTTTGCATCTTTTAAAGCCGGCAGCTCGCTTACCATGCACATTGGTCCCCAGGTGCGCTACCAGTTACTTTCAACTTATAAAGACAAATATCCTGCTAAGGAACACCTCATTGATTATGGAATTAAATTTGGCGTAAGTAAAACATTGAAATAAAACCTTCATAAATATATCACAAGGCCGAAGTATCAAAATGCTTCGGCCTTTTTTTGTACTATTTTTGTGTTATGCGTATTCCTTTTGTTCCGGTTGCCTGCTCATGCTTATTATTGTTTTTTGCCTGCAATGAGCCTAAAGAAAAAGTTGAAACCGTTCCTTCCCCGGGCCTGGCGGCAGATACAATAAAACGTGCATTCATTCCGGTCACAGAATTTATCAGGGGCCAACTCAAAGAAATAAGCGAATTACAACTTACTCCACTTCACGTGATTGCAAGAGGAGATAAAAAAGATTCTACATGGATAAAAAATACTGATATCCGCAACTATGCACAACCATTCCTTGAACCGGAAATTGATTCCCTGCATATGGGAGCATTTTTTAACGAGAGTTCTTTCCTCGACCAGACGCTTAATGCAGTTACATTTACTTACTCGCCAAAAATAGCTTTACCCGACTCTATTAAACTTAACAGATGGGATGTGTTTATTAACCCCGAGACAAACGAGATTCAAAGAGTTTATATGGTGAAATCCTTAAAGCAAATGGATAAGCATGTTACGCAACAACTTACCTGGAAATCCGGTTATTATTTAAAGATCATCCAGATTACTGAATCTCCAGGCAAAGCATCTACAATCAAAGAAGAACAGGTAATATGGAATTTCAATTGAGGTGATTGATAAGAAAATAAGCGTGTATGACACAAGCAGAATTTCAAAGTATAATGCATACTATCCCGACGCAGCCGGGAATTTATAAATATTACGATGATAAAGATCTGCTCCTGT
Source organism: Chitinophagaceae bacterium (assembly GCA_046595095.1). GTDB lineage: Bacteria > Bacteroidota > Bacteroidia > Chitinophagales > Chitinophagaceae > Ginsengibacter. Next base: position 3,851 of record JBKJPO010000023.1, on the reverse strand, counting down.
ATGTTGGTAAGGCAAAACATATCAGGAAAAGGGTGGGCAGCTATTTTTCAAAAACATTTTCCGGTTATAGAATTCATGAGCTGGTACGGAGGATAAAAAAAATAGAATTTACCATAGTAGATTCTGAACAGGATGCTTTTTTGTTGGAAAACAGCCTGATCAAACAATACCAACCAAGATTTAATATAAACCTGAAGGACGACAAGTCCTATCCTTTCCTGGTTATAAAAAACGAACCGTTTCCAAGAGTCTTTCTTACGAGGCAAAAGATCAATGATGGTTCAAGATATCTTGGGCCTTTTACTTCGGTAGGAAAAGTAAGGGAGTTGCTGGAATTTATCCGTAACAATATTCCGCTCCGTACATGCAAGCTTAACCTCAGTCAAAACAATATCAAAAAAGGCAAATTCAAAGTTTGTCTCGAATATCATTTAGGCAATTGTAAGGGGCCATGCGAAGCATTGCAAACTGCAGAGGATTATACGGATAATCTTCAGCAGCTCACTAACCTTATGAAAGGAAATCTGGGACCGGTAATCCTGCATTTTAAAAATGAAATGAAACAATACGCTGAGCATATGAAGTTTGAGAAAGCAGACTTGCTGCGCAGAAAGATCGAGCATCTTGAAAATTACCGGGCGAAGTCCAAAGTTGTAAATGAAAAAATGGGAAGCGTTGATGTTTTCTCCATTCTTAAGGACGGAGATTTTGCATACGTAAATTACCTGATGGTAAATAATGGCACTATCGTACTAACGCAAACGATCACACTAGAACAGCGGCTTGAAGAAACTGATGCCGAAGTATTACAATTTGGGATTGCCCAATTAAGAAGCACTTTCAATAGTGAGGCCATGGAGTTGATTGTTCCAATTGAACTGGAGTATCCGGAAGAAAATATTATTCTTACCATTCCAAAGAGCGGGGACAAGAAAAAGCTGCTTGACCTCTCAGTGAAAAATGTAAACTACTTCAAAGAGGAATTGCGAAGAAAAAATACATTGCAGCTCGAAGGACATAGCGACCAGGAAAAAAAGAAAGTACTGTACCAACTCCAGGAAGACCTTCATCTCGTTGATGTACCTGTGCATATTGAATGTTTCGATAATTCGAATTTCCAGGGCAGTTACCCGGTAGCGGCAATGGTTTGTTTTCGGGATGGTACTCCCAGCAAAGATGACTATAGGAAATTCAATATTAAAACAGTAGCAGGGATAAATGATTTTGCTTCAATGAAAGAGATCGTAACAAGAAGATACAGGCGCGTTGTTGAAGAAGGCCTGCCATTTCCACAACTCGTAATTATTGATGGGGGTAAAGGCCAGTTAAATGCTGCCGTGGAAGGGATCCGGGAACTCGGGCTCGAAGGCAGGACAACTTTGGTGGGTCTTGCTAAAAATGAAGAAGAGATCTTCTACCCCGGCGACATGGAATCCATAAAACTCCCCTACAATAGTGAAAGTCTCAAACTGATCCGGCGCATCAGGGATGAAGTGCACCGGTTTGGAATTGGGTTCCACCGAAATCAACGGAGCAAAGGCACTTTCGTGAATGAGCTTGAACAGATAAAGGGCATTGGCAAGAATACAGCCGATACATTACTCAAACAATATAAATCCGTTAAAAAAATAAAAGATTTATCAGAAGAAGAGCTGGTGAATGCCGTTGGCAAATCGAAAGCGGGTCTTATTATAGATCACTTTGCAGGTAAACAGGGGGAAGAAATAGTTGAAGCTGAAATCATGGGTATTCATGGAAATGATATGAACCCAAATGCTCCTATAATTGATGAAGCTTAACTTATAAAACCTGGATGAGGGCATTCTCTTTGCCTAAAATATGATTTACTATTCCGGAATTCCCGAAGTCTTTTGAAAAAATAAAGGGGCCAGGATGAAAATCCAGCCCCGTTTTAAAATCCAATATCCTATGAAAAACCAAGGTAAAAATAGCTTTTAAATTGTCTTGCTGCAATGTTATGACGATATTTTTAGAGATAAATTTCTAATAACTACAAAAAAAGGGAAGTGCGTCCTGCACTTCCCTTTTTTATATTATTTGAATCCTAAAAGATATTAGTAACTCCAGAGATTCTGCTCATAGTTAAATATCTGTTCTTTGATATTCTCACCCTCGAGTAGCTGGAGGATCTTGTTGTCCTTAATACCGCCGTAGTCTGACAGGTACTGATCGTATGGATTATCTAGTGTACTCTTAATGATGCGTCCATAAAACATACGGCTCTCAAATAATTCTTCCCAACTGAGGCGCTGACCGAAGTTTTTGCCGTTGTATACTTCGTATTTAGCGAAGATCGGGCGCATATCGGGGTAGTAAACCCAGAACAATTCTGACTCCCCTACGAAAAGGCCCTGGGAAGAATAAATGTTTTTTAATGGAGCGATACCCAGTATCCGCCAGAAGAATCTTGAGCTTTCTTTGTCAAAGATCACTTCTTCTTTCAAACGGAATTTATAAAATGAATCGAGGTTAACTTCAGGAGTAGTCGTTTTGTATCCGGTGATTATACCTAATGAATCATAAATTGGAACCTGCACAGATTCCCCTCCCACCTTGGTTGCAACTTTTCCAATTTCGAGTGGAGTTGTAAACCTGTCATCGATTGCATCGAATACAGTAACACCCCCATTATCAGGTCCGTCTTGAATTGCTTTGAAGAGGATGGAAATGAAACGTTGGTTACCGTTGTCTTCATCTGCGGCATAACGGAACGGCAAGTTCATTTTTTCACGGATATCAATCTCGCGCCAAATCTTCTCCCGGTATACGGCATCATCCTCACGGATGTGCTCATAATTTAAAGGAGTACGATCTTTTACAAGATTTTTTTCGATAGCATCATTCGGGCGAAGCGATTTTTTTACAATCTTAAAGGGCAAGCTATCAATCTTAACTTCAGGGATAGCCGCAATCGCAACTGTATCCTTTTGGGCTGGTTTTATAGCATTGGTTGAACGTGGCTTAGTTGTTTTCTTTGCCGTAGTTCCCCTTCTCTTTACAGTTCGCTTTTTTGCTTGTGCATCTGCTACTTCAGTCATAAAACTAAAGCAGAGGGCGAGCAGAAAGTATTTAACAAAAAGCTGTTTCATAGTAGATTATTAATTTATTAAAATAACGCGAATCCGGGAGGGTTTTGAATGGTACGTACGACACCATCCGGACCCTGAACTTTTATGTTGTCGAAAATGATCGTAGATCCAGGTACACAACGTTGCATAAGTGCACCTAAGGGAGCGAGATTCCCGCTACTGATGCTGGCAGTTTGAACACCACCACCACTTGTAAACCCTGCACCTGCAAAATAAACTGTGGCACTTACAACACTAAACCTTGCATCAAAGTCGAAATTTAAAAGATCAGCACGAACAAAAGATTGATTTTTAAAAACGACAGATTGCATCCGTCCACCACTGCTTGGTCCAACCATAATTGTGGGGTCTGGTATTCTTTTTATCCTGAAATCAAATCTATTCGACTTGCCATCTGCAGTAACAGTAATACTTGCGTTACCTGGCGCCGAAACCCTAACATTCCTGTTTCCTCCTGAACCTGAAAGTGTTCCTCCACTCATTGATACAGTTGTTTTATCCCAACCTGTTCCTGAAGAAATAGTAACCGGGTTGTCAACTCCAATATAAAAAACATTCATTTTTGTAGGAGAAACAGCAAATGAGGGTTGAGCAACGGTATAAGATGTTTCAAAAGGATAAGAACTAATTTTCCCATCTTGACTTTTAACATTAATTATACCTGTTAATGTTTGATCGCCTACTGCAGATGTTTTGATTCTATATTTTCCTAATCCATTAACAAATGATGAATCAGATAAT
>JBKJPO010000018.1:0-6431 GCA_046595095.1 Chitinophagaceae bacterium | reverse complement strand
CATGTTGTTTCAGATCTTTTACCACTTTTTCTTTGTCTTCCGGAACTATATACCTGGGCTTAAAATGATTATTTATATCAATACCCATATCACCTTTTTCCAGGTCGCGGATATGACCATAACAACTCCTCACCTCAAACTCTTCACCAAGGATCTTCTCGATTGTTTTTGCTTTTGCCGGTGACTCTACAATTAATAGGTTCTTAGCCATAATTACATAAATTATATCGCCGGGGGGGGTATGGATTATGGGGATCTGCGAAACGATTTTATCTAAAATTCATCCAGAAGCCTATAACAATTTCCTGTCCGGTAATTCTGCAATATTACTTTAAAATTGAAAAATCAAAATTTTGCTTGTCTGGAAATAGTGTGATTTAACGTTTTAAAGGAAATCAACAACTGTTTTAACAACCTCACTGTCGCGGTAAATTTTACTATGACCAAGTCCATTTGTGGTTATGAATTTTATGTTTGATAAATTTTCAGATAAAATATTTTTTGCATCCTTATATGGTGTTACATCATCTTCAGTATCATGGATCCAGAGGACCTGGGCTCGCACCTGCTTCAATGCACGGATCACAGAATACCATTCCGGCCACTGGCCACCTGCATTAAATAATACCTGGTTGAATTCTTTCCGAACAGTCTCGTCTGAAAGCCTCAGCAATTTAAATGCGCCATCAATTGCAGTTGTGGTTTCTGTTGCTGGAGCCAAAAGCACCAGTTTATCCGCCTGATTGTGCGGCAGGGTTTCAAGGGCAAGCGATATAGCGAGGCCACCAAACGAATGACTGATATAACTAGTGAATGGTCCGTAAAGTCTTACTATCTCATGTATCATTTCAGCATATTGAACAGCATGAACTGTTTTGCCTTCACTTTTTCCATGTGCTGGTGCGTCAAAAGCCAGCACTTCGTAACCCTTGTTAATAAGAGGCGTAACATATCGTTCGAAATTGTGTGATGCAGAAGAAAATCCATGAAGGATTAACGTTTTTTTCTTTGCCGGATGATTCCACCTGCTGCCATAAAGCTTAAGACCATTAAGGGTTATTTCAAGATGTTCAACATTTTTTAATATGCTGGGATATTTTGGCCTGGCCCTCACTAATGGTGTGCAGAATAATAAGAAAGCTTCCTCAGCAGCTTTTTTTTTCGAGACTACAACAAGCAGCTTGAATTTTGTCCTGATATAGCGTATTAATAATCTTTTTAATAACTTCATGCTAGCATCAAAGATAAGAATATGAAGGTTGGGATTATCGGATCAGGAAATGTGGGTACTACTCTGGGCAGGTTGATCAAAAAAGCTGGCCATGAAATAGTTCAGGTGATAAGCAGGGATAAGCAGAATGCAAAAGACCTGGCAGACATACTGGGATGTAAATATGATGATTTCAAGGGGGAGATATTTGAAGCTGACATATATGTTGTTGGGATTGCAGATGCAGCTCTCCATCACCTTGACCAGGACCTGAATCTTGATAAAAAAGTAGTTTTGCATACTGCCGGATCAGTATCAAAAGAGATACTAAAAAATATATCAACCAATTATGGCGTTCTCTATCCCGCCCAAAGTCTGAAGAAGGAATTTGAAATTGTGAGTCCTATCACTTTTATGGTTGACGGAAATAGTGAAGATACCCTTACGCTCATCCAGGATTTTGCAAAAACCCTTTCTCCGGATGTGATCATAGCCAACGATGAGCAGCGTTTAAAATTCCATATTGCCGCCGTATTAGTCAGCAATTTTGCCAACCATCTTTATTCTATCGCAGAAGATTTTTGTAAAAAAGAAGACCTTAACTTTCGGACTTTGCTACCCATTATAAATGAAACTGCACAACGTCTCATGGATAATTCACCCAGGACAGTGCAAACCGGCCCGGCTGTGCGAGGAGATATTTATACCATGGGTAAACATTTGCAGGTGTTATCCCAATACCCGGATATTAAATATCTATACCTCAAATTATCTGAAAGTATCCTGAAGATGTATCAACAGGGTTAGTTTTTTTCGGGATAATCAAAATCATTTACTTAGTGGATTCGATTTGAAGTTTGATCATTGATATTGAACATTGATCGTTTATTGCATAAATAATTAATTCGAATACCAGCGCTCTATACAGTAATTTTGCTACCGATAAAGAAATTCAGATGTATAATATCACGTTCAGGTTTGAGCAGAAGGGGTTGGATCCGATTACTTTCAAAGATGTAGCAGCAGATCAGTCAATCCTTGAGGTTGCATTAATAAATAACATTAACCTTCATCATAATTGCGGTGGCGTATGTGCCTGCAGTACTTGTCATGTATATGTGGAAAAAGGAGATGAATTTCTTCCCGAACTTTCTGATAAAGAGGAGGATTTTATCGACCGTGCTGTGAGTCCCCGGCTTAATTCGAGGTTGGGTTGCCAATGTATTTTGCAGAATGATGATGGGGATGTTGTAGTTACTTTGCCAGACCAGAGTCAATTTCTCGGGGAATAAAAAGAGGTTCAAGAGGTTCCAGTGGTTCAAGAAGTTCAAGAGGTTCTTAAGCCTCTTGAACTTCTTGCACTTCTTGAACCCCTTGAACTTTTAAATTTCTTCCAATTATAATAAAATATTTATGATGACATTTGAACCACCCATCCATTGGAATGATTACGAAGATATTGCTATGAAACTTCATGAACGCTTCGGCAATGAATTTAACGAAAGCAAGATCTACAGAGTTCGTTTTACAGATCTTTTGAAATGGGTTCTCGAGATCCCGAATTTTGCAGGCAAAGCTGGGGAGAGCAATGAGGGTCACCTGGAAATGATTCAAAGCAGCTGGGTATACGAATGGCGCGATAATCAATGATTCTTTAATCATAACTTTTTTCAATGAATGTATTGGCCCTTTTTAAACCAATCACCACATTTGTTTTTGACTTGGACGGGGTTCTAACCGATGGGAACCTGTTAATCACACATGAAGGCCATTGGTTGCGGAGCATGAGTACCCGTGATGGATTTGCTTTGCAGCTCGCTATTAAAAAAGGATATAATATTCTTGTTATTACCGGGAGCGAAAGCAACGCTGTGGCAGCCCGGTTAAAAAAACTTGGCATTAATGATTTTCATCAAAATATTAAGGATAAGGCAGCAGTGCTCCAGGAATACATGGATGAAAAGGCCTTGATACCACCAGAAATTTTATTCATGGGAGATGATGTACCTGATTATTCAGCAATGAAACTCTGTGGCCTCCCTTCTTGCCCGATGGACGCAGTAAGCGATATCAAGCAAATTTCTATTTATATTTCACCTTTTGGTGGAGGTAAAGGTTGCGTACGCGACGTGATCGAAAAAGTGCTGAAACTCAATAATCATTGGGAACTCGAGACGTCGGTACCTTCTACTTAAGCCCCTTAAACGCCTTAAACGTCTTAAACCCCTTAACTTGTGAGCTGAAATTGTCAAATGAAATTAACCCTTGCATTTCTGAGATTGATTCGTTGGCCAAACCTGGTATTCATCATACTTACACAAGTTCTTTTTTATACTAGTATTATAAATGGGCTCACATTAAAATCTGCAGACGGTGAGCCCGTTATCTCCCTGTTATATTTTTGCCTCGTATGTATTGCTTCAGTTCTTATTGCAGGAGCAGGCTATATCATCAATGATTATTTCGATATCAATATTGACCGGATTAACAAACCGGGAAAAATGGTGGTTGATCAGATCATCACCCGCCGATGGGCGATTTTGCTTCATTTCCTGCTTTCATTATTGGGGTTATTGGTGACTGCATACCTTGCCTGGAAACTGGGGAGCATTCTCCTCTTTCTTTTCAATACCGCATGTGTAGCTTTACTTTGGTTTTATTCTACAACTTTGAAGAAGGAAATCCTGGTTGGAAATATAGCAATCTCGTTACTAACGGCATGGGTTATTGGCGTACTCTATCTCGTGCTCACATCATTTCATAAACCAGGGCTTGTAAGTAAAGCTGAGTTGCTTATCATATATAAATTTGCTTCATTATATGCGGGCTTTGCTTTTATGATTTCTGTGATACGCGAAGTGGTTAAGGATATTGAGGATGTAGAAGGGGATATGAAAAATGGCTGCCGAACAATGCCTATCGTGTGGGGGATCCCAGTAGCAAAAGTTTTCACAGCCGTTTGGTTGATTGTAATCGTGGGATTACTGGGTGTGTTACAATTTTATGTCTGGTATCTCGGATGGCGGCTCTTTTCTATTTACTGTGCGATTTTCATCATGATTCCCTTGATTTGGGTGGGGATAAAATTATATCATGCACAAAACTCAAAAGAATATCATCGCATTAGTACGGTAACTAAAATGATCATGTTCACAGGGATCATGTCAATGATTTTTATAAAATATTATGCTGGTGCAGTGTAACGTTCTAATTCTATGGCAAAAATTATTCTCGCGTCCCAATCTCCCCAACGCAAAAAATTACTTGAATGGGCAGGCATTGATTTTGAAACAATGCCGAGTAATATCGAGGAAACATATCCACCTGGTTTAACCCCCGGCGAAGTGGCTTTACATATCTCGCGCAATAAGGCTCTTGATATTAAACAAAAACTTGTAGCAAAAAATGATTTCAGGGATATCATCGCAGCTGATTCTATTGTTGTTCTCGAAAACAGGATAATAGGGAAACCCATTGATTATGAAGATGCGATTGCAATCCTTACCGCACTTTCAGGAAAGATTCATACTGTCATCACTGGTGTATGCATTATAAAAAATGGAGAAGAAATTTCATTTGCAGATATTACCGAAGTGGAGTTTTATGAATTAAGCAGAGCACAAATCATTTATTATGTTGATAACTATAAACCCTTCGATAAAGCAGGTGCTTATGCGATCCAGGAATGGATCGGCGTTACAGGCATCAAGCGTATCAGCGGAGATTTCTACAATGTAATGGGCCTGCCTGTTAGCCGTGTTGTAAAAGCCCTTGATAGATGAGGTAAATCCCATACACTTTATATTAGAGCCTGGTTATTTTGGTACAATAAATTTTTGTACTATGACAGAGCGATTGCTGCAATTCATCTGGCAGTTTGGACATTTCAATAAAGCAAATTTGCTTACCACCAATTCCGAACAATTGCTTGTGCTGGAAACCGGCCAACTTAACTACAACCAGGGACCTGATTTTTTAGATGGGAAAATAAAAATCGGGGAAACAACCTGGGCCGGGAATATTGAATTGCACGTTCGTTCCAGTAATTGGGATATGCACAAACATTCAGGAGATGAAAATTATAGCAATGTGATCCTGCATGTGGTATGGAAGCATGATGGTGATGTAACAAACACTAATAACCTCCAGGCGATCCCGACACTAGAATTAGAAGATAAAGTTCCAAAATTGCTTATCGAAAAGTATGACCAGCTCATGAACAATCCTGCATTCATTCCATGCGGGAATGCAATTGTGACACTGCCGGGGCTCCACTGGATTAACTGGAAAGAAAGATTATTGGTAGAGAGGCTGCAAAAGAAGTCTTCAATTTTGCTGAATTATCTCAAACAAAATAATAATCATTGGGAAGAAAGTTTCTGGTGGCTTATCGCGAGAAATTTTGGTGCTAAAGTTAATACTGATGCCTTTGAGAAAATCGCCCAAAGCATTCCGCTAAATGTATTTTCGAGAGCCCGGTCACAGGTTGTTCAGGTTGAGGCCATTTTATTTGGCCAGGCAAATTTATTACGGGAACCTTTCAATGAAGCTTACCCGAATATGTTGCGAAAAGAATATGGTTTTTTCAGAAAAAAATTTGAATTGCGCCCTGCACTTGCAAGATTATATTTTTTAAGGATGCGACCTTCAAACTTTCCAACTATCCGCATTGCCCAATTGGCCATGTTGTTACACCAGAGCAGCCACCTTTTTTCAAAAATCCTGGAATCCCGATCCATCCAGGAATTAAAAGCACTGCTCAATGTAACAGCAAATGATTACTGGCATTACCATTATATTTTTGATGAAGAATCAGCCTATCATGAAAAACATCTCGGTGATACAATGATTGAGAACCTTATAATCAATACCATTATCCCGGCTGTGTTTGCATATGGAAAATTCCATAATGATGAACAGTTGAAAACGCTTAGCCTCAACTGGCTCTCGGAATTGCATGCCGAAAAAAATGCAATCATAAATAAATTTAATTCACTCGGTATTCTTGCTGAAACAGCTTTCGATTCCCAGGTATTGATACAGTTGAAGAATGAATATTGTAACCAGTTTCGTTGCCTGGATTGTGCAGTGGGGAGTTGGATTTTGAAGAAAGGGGTTTAGAACGTTTAAGAGGTTTAAGAGGTTCAAGAGGTTCAAGAGGTTTAAGTGGTTTAACAGATTTCCTCCACTTAAGTACTAATTCCGCTCCAGCGTTTTGAAT
>JBKJPO010000482.1:0-4098 GCA_046595095.1 Chitinophagaceae bacterium | reverse complement strand
CATAGAGGAACAAAACATTTTGAGGAGAGAGGAAATAGTGCAGGTAACGGATTCCAGCCAGGGGGCCAACCCTCACTTTGCCTATCTGCAAATCAGCAAATAATGCTGCATCAAAATTGCTAAACCATTTTGTATGCTCTTCATTTGATTTTATGATCATGGGAATTCCATTTATTTGCCTGGTTAACTGCATTTCATTTCGATATTGAAACCGTGTAATTGCGTCTATTGATAACTGTGTGCCAATACCAACTCCCAGGAAATCGATGAAATTATATCTTAATTCTAATGGCACCAGGTGTAACTTGATCTGTTTTCTTTTTACATAACTATCCCGGTAAATTATTAACCAGTTAGCATTATCAAAAGAGGTGTCTTTGTTTTGAATATGGTCATGTAGTCGTTCAGGAGTACTGAGTATTCCAACAAATAATTCGGCTTGTAAATATTTTTTATAAGGTGAATGAGGCGAAATACTTCCACCTATCATCCAATAATTTTCCTCATGGTTATTTCTTCCGGTAAATAAATTATATCCTGCTATTACGCCCGGGGAAATACCAGGCTTAAAATATCCTTTGGCGCTATTCGTATTGATGGGTTTATTTTTATCGAAGACGATTGTCGCCCCGCTTTCAAACGGCAGTTTTTTTAAATGCTTATTGAAATGCATCCGATATTTTACAAAACCAACTGTTGAGTCGGGATCACTCATGCCATCCTCTCTTATTCCGGGCAAATAAATATTTTTGAAAATAAAATAAATACTATCCCGGCGGATGATGGTATCCAGGCAACTCTGGCCTTCACGGGCGAGATTGCACATGATACACTTAGGATAGAAATCGATGATCTCCAGTGATTTCGAATCCAGCATACCTGGAACATGCACACCAACAGTTATCTCCCTTGTAGCTCCCTTGCCCGTATTCTGAAAACGTACGGTGTATTCGACCTCTTTTTTTCTGCCCGTGAAACGATAATTGAGTCGCCGGTTCTTTAGCATCATGAGGTTAGGATCGTGTGAGGCTACCAGCTGTAATTCCAAACTGAACTCTTCTATTTCTGTATTGGGATCATCAGGCACAAGCATCCCTGTGAGTATTATTACTGCATTAGTGTCTTTGATCATTTCGGCAGTAGTGTGCAGACTAAGGAATAAATATTTCTCTTCTCCCTGTGCCAGGTTTGAAAAACGCCAGGTATTATTGGTACTGAAAATTTTTTGTTTTGAAGACAGCAGCGATGAAAAATTTCGCTCGCCGCTTCCCGGAGGTTCATTTATCAATGATGCATTAGGCCCCGAAGTATTTCTCATTGAAGACGTTTCTTCTACGTTTAAGTTTGAAGAAAACGCTGTTATTGAATTAAGCTTTGTTTTTACTTCGTTGTTATATTTTCTTTCTTCAGTAAGTTCAAAGTTGTCTTGACGAAACTGTCTTTCGTTATAAAATAAAACCAGTGAGCCATTTAAGGGAATATTTTTATCCCGGTTTCGGTAACCAAGTATAAGGATCATATCCTCACCGGCTTTTGGCATCCGGTTTACTTTCATTTCAATAGCGCCACCTTGCCTGAAAAATGTGCTATTTTCATTGGATGCTAAATAGGATTTAGATTTTACCCTTACTTTCTTTGGCCTGAGCGGTGGAGGTTTTCCATCATCGTAATTATTGGTAGCATAAAGACGAACATCGTAAACGCCGGTATCTTTATAAATATGTTTTGGATTTTCCCTGAAACTAAAATTACCATCTCCAAATTCCCAGAAATAAGAATAAAATGCTCCAGGTGCACCTGCGATCTGTTGCAGCGGACGTAGTGTAGATTCAAAGCTTGCCCGGTTGTTTTCTACTTCAATATTTATCAGGGATGAGGTATCTCTTACCTGGGCAGTAACCATCATTGTTGCTGCTTGCATCATGACCAATACTAATATGGCATTCCTTTGATGCATAATCAAAAGTTTAGTTTGGTATGAGATAAATTTACTCATATTTATTGGAGTATTATTTTAAGCTTTGGTCCATTAGCTTTCTAAAAGCAAATCAATAATGTTTGGGTTTTGTTACCCCAAAAAATGCTTGATTATTAACAAAAAAGAGGAGTACATTTAAATAGCAGCCAGAATGCTTATGTCTACGGCTAAAATTATTCATACCGATCAACGTTTTGTAATTGCACTTTTGCAAAATGACTCCGTATTGGTTGCTGAAATTTATAAACGATTTGCCGGGAAAGTAAAAACGCACATCCTGCACAACAGCGGCACGGAAGATGAAGCCGCTGATATTTTCCAGGAAGCATTGATCGACATTTATCAGCAGGCACGTTATAAAAGCCTGGAACTTATCTGCCCCTTTGAACCTTTTTTACTCCTGGTATGCAAACGCAAATGGCTGAATGAATTGAAAAAAAGAGACCGGCACAGGGTAACAAAAGATCCCGGAGAATTATCTGAAGTTGGAGAAGACGTATTTGCAGTTGCCGAAGAAATAAAATTACAGGAAGAAAAAGCAAAGTTATTTATGACCATGTTTGAATTGCTCGGCGATAGATGCAAGGAGATCATTCGGAAATGCCTGGGCAATAAGCCACAGGATAAAGTAGCGGCAGACCTGGGCGTTTCGTATGCATATTTGCGTAAGAAAAAATCTGAATGCACTGCAGAACTTATTAAATTGATACAATCAAAACAAGTCGGTTAACATGAATGAATTTGATCATGATAAGATAGGCAAGTATCTGGATGGAGAGATGAATGCCGAAGAACAGCAGTCATTTGAAGAACAACTGCGGCAGAATGATGCTTTGCAAAAAGAGGTGCAATTAACAAGAGAAGTAAATGAAACACTCGGCATGAAATTGAATCCCGGGAAAAGTGAACTTGAACTTCGCAGTACATTGGATGAAATGCGGAATGAATATTTTTCGGATGGAATTTCTCCCGGGCAGTCTCAAGCAAAATTAGTTCTCTTCAGGAGGAGCAGCTGGCTTGCCGCAGCAGCTGCGGTTATTATTGTAATCCTGTTGTTAACCATATGGTCTCCATGGCAAAAAGATCTTTACAATCAATATGCATCTATTGAAATGCCGGGGATGGCGGAAAGAGGCTCTCATGCCGATATCCTGTTGAAGCAAGCTGCCGGGTACTTCAATGCGAAAAAATTTGAAACTGCAATTCCAATATTTGAAGCGATTTTAAAAGATGATCCGCAAAATTCTTTTGTACATTTTTATTATGCAATTGCCTTGCTTGAAAGCGGGAAGGTCGATAAATCAAGGTATGAATTTCTGCAACTTTACAATGGCAGTTCCATCTTCCGCCATGATGCTGCATTTTATATTGCACTCAGTTATTTGAAAGAGAAAGATACAGCCGCCTGTAAGCAATGGCTGGATAAAATACCTGCAGATGCAGGTGTGTTTAATAAGGCCCGGGAGCTGGGAAAAAAGCTGTAAGAAAATTACATGCTAAATGTAGATGCGGAAGCAAAAACAATATCAATTCTTGTGGATAAGCAAATCAAAACTCAAAAAATTATTATCGTCCCAACCATTCCTTGAATCCATTCACTCTTTCCCGACTTACAACAGTATCAGATTTCGTTGCAGGAAGAAGCTCCAGCTTCAACCTTCCTCCTAGCCAGGTATGTACTTTGCTTACCGCCTCAATATTTACAAGTAAGTGACGATTTATACGATAAAATTTGTTGGGCTGTAATTGTTGTTCCAATTGTGAGAGATTGATTTCGAGCATGTACTTGTTATTATTGAAATCAACAGCATAACAAAGCTTTCCATCGGCATAACAATAAGCTGTGGATTCAGTTTTCAAATAGCTGAGTTGTTGGCCACGTTTTATGAGTAATCGTTCCTTGTATCGAATGGTATTCATCTCCTGTACCATCTTCATGATCTTGTCGGAAAAACCATTTTCTTTTCTATCATATAATTGTCGGTATTTTTCAACAGCCTGCTCAAGTTCTTTTTCATCGATAGGTTTTAGCAGGTAGTCAATACTGTTTACTTTAAATGCTTTTAAAGTGTATTGGTCAAATGCTGTTGTGAAGATTACAGGAGCTTTTACTTCTGTTT
>JBKJPO010000215.1:0-4632 GCA_046595095.1 Chitinophagaceae bacterium | reverse complement strand
CTTTTTCAAGATTTTCTTCAAGTACCCAGTAATCCAGGTCGAGTAACGCATTCTCTCCTTTATATTTCTCGCCAAAATGAACATAATTTCCGATATAGGGTATGATGCAATAATTATTGATCGGATTAACAACGCTCCAGGTGCTGGTGGATGTATTGTCCATGTTGTCTTTTTTGCTTTGTAGTCTTCCATTTGAAATACTAACGAGGAGTGTAGGTGCAGTTATTGAAAGGGAAGCATGATCCGGTTCATCAGACTGGTGATCCTTGCAGGGATACCATACACTTGCACCCAATTGCTGGCAGGAAATACTTATCCATGGGTTTGAATTTATATCCTTCCGCCAACTAACTCCGCCATCCCATGGTGGCCGCACGGCAGCTTTTGGCTTTCCATGATAATAAATCCTGATCCTGTTTATTGAACCTGTGGCATACTTTTCTGACGGAATAAAATAGGCATTTCCAATTTTTTTGTAACTGGCCTGGCTGATCGATTTGCCGGTATAAATTATGCTGTCAATCACCAATGGCTCCTGCAAATCTATCTGCATTTCCTTGCCCTGGGTAAGTACCTTAAATTCTATCTCATTAGATCCGGAGATTGTGCTATCTGCAAGATTGAATTTTACATCAATTTTATATTTCAATGCATCCCACCATGATCTGCCGGGACCGTAGCTGCCACGCAAAGTATCAGCGATCGTGTATTTTTCTGATGCTGTAACCTGGGCCAATAAGGCAGGAGTAATAAAAAGCAATAACGATGTAGCTAAAACTATCCCGGGTTTTTTCATCTGATCATTTGTATGCGTAAAAATAGTTTAGAATTTATATAATGGGAAGATAAATTGGAAGAGCGGAATGATTTTTATTATGTAGAGCAATGTTTATCGATTTACTTTAGAATTGAAATGTTTAAGGCGTTTAAGAGGTTTAAGCTTATTATTGGAATTTCTTAGATTTTCTTATTGTCAATCTAATCTAATGCCTGAGCAATAAAATACTTAACTTTTCATTTCCTCTAACAAAATGAAATTTCAAAGATGGACAACCGGCAGTCATGGTATTGGCCTCATATTATTTTAGTTTTGGGTATATCAGTAATTTTTTCCTGTAACAAACAAAATCGTAATAAGAATATTTTCCATTACAATGAGGTCTCGGGTATCGCATCGCTTGATCCGGCTTTTGCAAAAAACCAATCCATCATATGGGTTGTTCATCAATTGTACAATACGCTCGTAGAAACTGATCAGCATCTTAATATCGTTCCTTCGCTTGCCCGTAGTTGGGAGATCTCTCCCGACAATCTCATATTCATTTTTCATTTGCGCACTGATATTAATTTTCATGATAACCCGGCATTTGAAAATGGCAAGGGAAGAAAAATGACGGCCAGGGATGTTGTTTACAGCTTTGCCCGAATCATTGAGAAGAACACGGCAAGCAGCGGTGCATGGATATTTAACGGCAGGGTAGATTCATTAACTCCTTTCACTGCACCAAACGATTCTACATTCGTGTTGAAATTAGCTAAACCATTTAACCCGATCTTA
Organism: Chitinophagaceae bacterium; assembly: GCA_046595095.1. Lineage (GTDB taxonomy): Bacteria > Bacteroidota > Bacteroidia > Chitinophagales > Chitinophagaceae > Ginsengibacter. The sequence continues at coordinate 3,074 of JBKJPO010000215.1, read as the reverse complement.
GGCATTCTGAGCATGCAGTATTGCTCCATAATTGCAGAAGAGGCGGTGGTAAAATATGGAAAAGATTTCCGCCGAAACCCCTGCGGTACCGGCCCCTTCAAGTTTGTAGCCTGGGAGGAAGGGCAAGCACTTATCATGACAAAGAATGAGCATTATTTTGAAAAAGACAGTAGTGGTAACCGATTGCCTAAACTTGATGGTATTAAGGTTTCATTCTATGATAATAAAGCAACTGAGTTCCTGGAATTCCGGCAGGGCAGACTTGATTTTATTAATGACATAGATGCTTCATTTAAAGATGAGATCCTTACCCGAAAAGGTGAACTCAGAAAAGAATGGGAAGGCAAACTTGTACTTTATAAAAATCCCTATCTCAATATTGAATACCTGGGCATACTTGTAGACAGTTCGAATGAGTTGGTAAAAAATTCCCCGCTCAGGAACAAATTGGTTAGACAGGCAATCAATTATGGGTTCGATCGAAAAAAAATGATGCTGTACCTTCGAAATTCTATTGGCACTGCAGCTGAAAGTGGTTTCATCCCTTTAGGACTCCCTTCATTTGATTCAACAAAGGTGCAGGGTTATCATTATAACCCGGCCAAAGCCCTTCTATTATTGGAGCAGGCAGGGTATCCAAATGGCAATGGGTTGCCCGCGATTCGTCTTATGACTATTCCTCAATATGCAGACCTGGCTAGCTACATAGCCAATGAATTACAACAGTTAGGCATACACGTAGAAGTGGATGCCATGCAGAAGAGTTTATTGCTGGAACAAACTTCTAAATCTCAAGCTCCTTTCTTCCGCGGAAGTTGGATCGCTGATTATCCGGATGCAGAGAATTACCTGATTGTTTTCTATGGTAAAAATCCGGCACCTCCAAACTATACAAGGTATAAGAACACGGCATTCGATTTGGTGTATGAAAAAGCATTACAGGAGAAGAATGATTCAGCAAGATTTGAATTGTACAGGCAAGCAGATCAGATCATGATGAATGATGCCCCGGTTGTTCCATTGTGGTATGATGTGGTGATAAGGTTGGTTCATCCAAACGTTAAAGAATTTTACCCCAACGCCCTTAACCTACTGGAGTTGAGGAATACAAGGATGAATTAATATATATTTACATTAGCGTTGCGTTGTTTTTATATTTAGTTCTTTGAAAGTATTGTCAGTATTGAGTTTCAGAGGTTTTTGGGCCTAAGACGATTTGATTTATTTTAGATTTAAAACCATCATACTTTGCTAGAAATCATTTAGTTATGCATTCCGGCAAATATGTTTTTTCTCAAGTTATAGGCTTGGTGTCATCAACTTCCTTTCAAACCATTGTAAATAGGTACTCTGGTGATTACAAGGTAAAAGAATTTAGTTGTTGGAAGCAGTTTTTGTGCATGGCATTTGGCCAATTAACACACAGAGAAAGTATCAGCGATACTGTTTTATGTCTAAAAGCAAATGCTAATAAATTATATCATTTAGGTATAGGTGAAATGGTTGCTGTTAGTACAATTACCAGGGCAAACGAGAATCGTTCTTTTCAAATCTATGAAGACCTTGCGATGTTGCTTATTAAAGAAGCGAAACAATTGTACATACTTGATGATGACTTGGAAGTAGCGCTGAAAGGAAATGTATTTGCTATCGATGCAACAACGATTGATTTGTGTCTATCTGCTTTCTGCTGGGCAACTTTCAGAAGTACAAAAGGTGGTATCAAACTGCACACACAAATTGATTTAAAAACAGCGATACCAGAATTCATTTTATTTTCCACAGCCTCTGTTCATGATGTAAATGTTTTGGATGTTATTCATTTTGAAGCTAATAGTTTTTATATAATGGACAGAGGATATGTAGATTACGAACGGCTTTACAAGATTCATCGTTCTGGTGCTTTCTTCGTTACAAGAGCCAAAGACAACATGAGTTATAGACGCGTATATTCACATGCAAAGGATATTAAGAGCGGAGTGATTTATGATCAGTCGATCATGCTAAACAATTATTATGCTTCCAAAGATTATCCCGAGAAATTGAGAAGGATAAAATTTAAAGATGAACTTACAGGGAAGATATTAATATTCCTTACCAATAACTTTCATCTTAAAGCAACAGAGATAGCACAGTTGTATAAACATCGTTGGAAAATTGAATTATTCTTTAAATGGATTAAACAACATCTTAAGATAAAATCATTCTGGGGACAATCTGAAAATGCGGTGAAGACGCAAGTTTGGATAGCTGTATCAGTCTATGTTTTAGTGGCCATGGCTAAGAAGCGATTTATGTTAAAACAAAGCCTTTACGAAATACTACAAATTTTGAGCATATCCATTTTTGAAAAAATGTCCATAAATCAACTGTTTCAGGAAACTCAATTACAATATTTCAAAGAACAAAATGATAATCAATTGAAGATGTTCGATTTATAACGCAACGCTAGTGATAAAAATTATGTTTTCACTTTTAAATCAAAATAAAATGGAACAACAACAACCGGGTCATCATCATTCAGGTCACAAACACGAAGCATTGATTAAAACGCTTTTAGATTGTGCAAGAGCTTGCGAAGAATGTTCAGCACATTGCCTTGACGAGAAGGATGTAACACCAATGGCTCATTGCATCGAGTTAGACCGTGATTGTGCAGAGATATGCTATCTGGGAGCAAAATTGCTTTTAAGAGATAGTGAGATTTCTCACAAGTTCTTAGTGGTTTGTGAAGAAGCCTGTCGTATGTGTGCAGAAGAATGTAGTATGCACGGCCATGAGCATTGCAAGCGTTGTGCTGAAGCATGTAGAAGATGTGAACAGGCCTGTCATGAACATCATGGTCAACACAACATGAAGTAATTTTTTATGGCATGTATCATTTCAAGATAATGATGCATGCTTTTTAATTCCATCCAATTAAACTTGTTATATGAAATTGAATTGTTGGAAATGCGTAGTTCTTCTATCTGCACTGATGGCATTAATGGGAACAATGAATTAAGGAGGTATGGTAAGTATCATTACTGGCAGTTTTATTATAAGTCTACTTCATGCATTGATTCCTAACCATT